>NZ_BAAAUT010000021.1:547-114980 GCF_039534085.1 Planomonospora alba | reverse complement strand
GGCCCGCGGGCGGGTCCGCGTGCGCCGGGCCGGCGGCTCAGGCGAAGCGCCGTCCCTCGTCGCGGCGGTAGGCCCAGACCGCCAGTGCCCCGGCGGCCGCGGTCCAGACGGCGAACATGACCAGCGGCAGCGTCCGGGGAGGACCGTAGCCGACCGCCGCCCAGACCAGCTCGACCGCGCCCCGGGTGGGCAGGTACGGCGCGACGGCGGCGATGAAGGCCGGCGGGTGCTGCGGGCTCGTCATCAGGCCGCCGCCCACCGCCAGCGGGAGGAAGACCAGCTGCACGACCGCGAGCGCGGCCTTGAACGGCAGCGTGTACCCGATGAACAGCCCCAGCAGCTGGAACGGGGCCGCGGCCACCAGCAGGGCGCCCAGGCCGAGCACCAGCTGGGCCGGGGTCGCGGTGGCCTCGGTGAACAGCGCGGAGATGACGAGCACCGGCAGCACCCCGATGAGGGCGAAGGCCAGCGCGTTGAGGACGCGTCCGCCGAGCCGCGGCCAGGGACCGGCGGGCAGGGTGCGGACGTAGGGGTCCCAGGGCTGCTCGCGGTCGTTGGCGACGCCCGTGCCGTGGGTGAACAGGCCGCTGGTCATCATCGCGAAGACCATCATCGAGGCGGTGGCCATGGCCGCGCCGACGGGGTCGCCGCCGGCGAACGGGACCACGAAGAACAGCATCGAGGCCGCGGGGAAGAAGCCGTTGCCGATCACCGAGATCGGCACCCGGGCGGTCTCCAGGAACTGGTACCGGGTATGGGTGAGCAGGAGTGACATGGGTCCTCTTCTCGACGTCGGGAGGTGCGGCGGCCGGGGGAGGGGCGCCGTGCCCGGGCGGGCCGGGGCGGAGGCGGGGACCGCGGTGCTCAGGCGGACCGGGAGGCGCCGGAGGTGATGGTCAGGAAGGCCTCCTCCAGGGAGGTCGGGCGGATCTCCAGCCCGGAGAAGGGGACGTCGGCGCGGACCAGCGCGCGCACCAGGGCGTCGGCGTCGGAGGTGAGCAGGCGGGTCAGGCCGTCCTCGCGCTCGGTGCGCAGCACGCCCGGCAGCTCGGGCAGGTCGTCGCAGACCAGGGTGACGTGCCGGACGCCGGCGATGCCCCGCACCTGGTCGGTGGTGCCGTCGGCCAGGACGCGGCCCTGCCCGATGACCACGACCCGCTCGGCCAGCGCCTCGATCTCCTCCAGGTAGTGGCTGGTCAGCACCACGGTGCCGCCGCCGGCGTGGAAGTCCCGGACGGCGCCCCACAGCGTCCGGCGCGCCTCGACGTCCAGCCCCGTGGTCGGCTCGTCGAGGAAGACCAGCCGGGGGTCGCCGACGAACGCCAGCGCCACCGCCAGCCGCCGCCGCTGCCCGCCCGACAGGCCGCCGACCTGGCGCCGCTCCATCCCGGACAGGCCGAACCGCTCCAGCAGCGCCCCGCGTCCGGCGCTGCGGGGGTAGTGGGCGGCGGCGAAGTCCACGATCTCGCCGACCCGGAGCGTGGCCGGCAGTCCGGTCTCCTGCGGGGTGACGCCGATGCCGCGCCGCCGTACCGGGTCGGCGGGGGAGCCGCCGAGCAGCTCCACCCGGCCGGAGGTGGGCCTGCGCAGGCCGGAGAACAGGTTGATGAGCGTGGACTTGCCCGCCCCGTTGGGGCCGAGCAGGCCGACCAGCTCGCCCGGGCGCACGTCCAGGGAGACGCGGTCCAGCGCCACCACCTCCCCGTAGCGCCGGGTGACCTCCACCGCGCGCGCCAGGGGCTCCGCGCCCGCTCCCGCGGCCGGTCCCGGCCTCGCCTCCGTCGTCGGTCCCGTCATCGCGGACCCTTCCTCTCTCGGGTGTCTCGAACGTCCCCGGCGTCCCCGCGCGGGGTCAGGCGTCACCGGAGGGCGGCGCCGCGGTCATGTCCAGCAGGGTGCGGATCGCCGCGGTGTACTCCTCGAAGGCGAGGCGGCCGCGGCGGGTGAGGGCGACGTAGGTGACCGGGGTGCGGCCCCGGTGCGCCTTGGTGATCTCCACGTATCCCGCCTCCTCCAGCTTGCCGAGGTGCACCGAGAGGTTGCCGGCGGTCATCCCGAGCAGGTCCTTCAGCCCCGGGAAGGTGATTTGGTCGCCCTCGTCCAGGGTGTTGAGCGTCACGACCACCCGGAGCCGGGCCTGGGCGTGGATCACCGGGTCGAGCTCCGGGGTCACCGGGGGGCCCTCCGGCTGAGCAGGAAGCCGGAGACGACGAGCCCGCCTCCGCCGCCCACCGAGATCAGCAGCGCGTGCCAGCCCGCCCCGGCCGCCGTGCCGACGGCGTTGAGCACGGCCATCCCGACCCCGATGGCGAACATCGGCCAGTCGTTCCAGACGGCGGCCCCGGCGACGTAGAGGACGGCGACCAGCATGATCGACCCGCTCGCCCACAGGAGGCTCTTCTCCGCCTCGGGAAGCTGGGCGCCGAACCTCCCAGCGATCATGGACAGGGTGAAGAAGGCGATCGGCCAGGCGAAGCCGTACATCATGCCCCGCTGCTGGGAGACGCCCCTGACCGGGGCGCCGGTCCGCCAGAGGAGGAAGCCGGTGAACGCCCAGGCCAGCAGCATCATCCCGAACAGCACCGCCAGGGCGAGGCCGATGGAGATCGGCGCGTACGGCCTGCCGGACAGGCCGTGGTGCAGGAAGAGCGCGCCGAAGCCGACGAGCCAGGCGATCCCCCACACCACGTAGAGCGCCCGCGGGTCGGGGGTGAGCCTGCGGCTGGCCGCCGAGCTCTGCTGCTCGATCAGCCGGAGGCTCTCCTGGGGACTCAGCTCCGCCTCGTCGTCGTCCACGGCGCTCTCCTTGAGGGCTCAAAGAAGTTTGTGTTTCAAACTTCTAGTTTGAACTGTAAACCACACTGCGCCGCCAACTCAACCCCCGGAGCCGGCGGATCGGGGCGTGTAGAGGTCCTCCTGGCGGGTACCGGGTGCGGCACGCACGGAAGGGGGCACCATGACGCTCAACGTCATCGAAATGATCACCGCGGACCACCGTGACGTGGAGTCGCTGTTCGACCGGCTCAGGAAGGAGCCGGAGAACCGCCCGGCGCTGGTCGCCGAGCTGGCCGCCAAGTTCGTCGCGCACTCCCGGGGAGAGGAGGAGGTGGTCTACCCCGAGATCGTCAAGGCGATGCCGGGCGAGCGGGGAGAGGTCCACCACGGCGCGGAGGAGCACCACGAGGCGGAGGCGATGCTGCTGCGGCTGCTGGACGCCGACCCCGGCGCGGCGGAGTTCGACACGACGCTGGACGAGCTCGTCCAGGCCGTCACCCACCACGTCGAGGAGGAGGAGAGCGAGATCCTGCCCGCCCTGGCGGAGGCCGTCCCCGCCCGGCGGCTGCAGGAGCTCGGGCGGGCCTTCAGCGCGCGCAAGGCGCTGGAGATCCAGCACGGCCTCCCGGTGGCGGGAGGCGGGAAGCGGTCCTCCGCAGGCGGGCCGTCCCGGGGAGGGAAGGGCGCCGAGGACGTCTCGGAGCTGAGCAAGGAGGAGCTCTACCGGCGCGCCCAGGAGGCCGAGGTCCCGGGGCGCTCGTCGATGACCAAGGAGGAGCTCGCCGAGGCGCTGCAGAAGGGCGGCGAGGGATAGCCTCCGCCGCGGACCCCCCGCAGGCTCCCGGGCCGCGCCCTCGGACTCGGACCGGGACCCTGCGGGAGGGCCGACCCGGGGTCACCTCCGGGAGACCATCGCCTCCGACCGCCACAGGTCGCGGTAGTAGCCGGGGGTCTCCACCAGCTCCCGGTGGGTGCCCCGCTGCACGACCGAGCCGTTCTCCAGGACGACGATCTCGTCCACCTCCTCCAGCCCGCGCAGCCGGTGCGTGACCAGCAGCGTCGTGCGCCCGCGGGTGGCGTCCAGCAGGTCGCCCATGAGCGCGTCGGCGGTCTCCTCGTCCAGCGCCTCCGCGGGCTCGTCCAGCAGCAGCACCGGCGGGTCGTTCAGCAGGGCGCGGGCGAGGGCCAGCCGCTGCAGCTGCCCGCCGGAGACGGTCCGCCCGTCCTCCCCGAGCACGGTGTCCCAGCCGGTCCGCTCCACCCACCGCTCCAGCCGGGCCCGCCGCACGGCCTCGGCCAGCGCCTCCTCGCCGGCCTCCGGACCGGCCAGCCGCAGGTTGTCGCGGAAGGACGCCTGGAACACGTACGGGTCCTGGGTCAGCCCCGTCATGATCCGCCGGGCCTCGTCCGAGGGCAGGTCGCGCAGGTCGACGCCCCGCCCGGCCGCCCCGCCGGGACCGGGGGAGGAGGCCTCCTCCCCGGCGCCTCCCGCGCCGTCCGCCCCGGCCCCGCCGCCGGAGGCGGCACCGCCCGCGGTGGTCCCGGAGATCCGGATCGTGCCGGACTCGGGCTCCACCAGGCGCATCAGAGCCGACAGCAGGGTGCTCTTGCCGGCGCCGCTGGGACCGACGACCGCCACCCGCTTCCCCGGCGTGAGCGTCAGGCTGACGCCGTTCAGGGCCGGGGCGCGGTCCGCCGCGTGCCGTACGACCAGGTCCTCGACCTCGACGGTGAGCGGGCCGCCGGGCACGGCCGCCGGGCGGGCGGGCTCGGTGACGGCCGGCGGCGTCGCGCGGACCTCGCGCAGGCGGCGCAGCGCCGCGGAGACGCCGGTCATCCGCTCGGCCGCGCCGATCATCGGCAGCAGGGGCTCGAAGGAGACCAGGGAGGTCAGCGCGAGCACGGCGGTCGCCACCGAGCCGGCGCCCGCTTCCTGCGCGACCAGCACCACGGCCGCCGTGGTCAGTCCCTGGGTGAGCACGCCCAGGCAGGTGGCCAGGGCGCTGGTGCGGGCCTGCCCCCGCTCCAGCGCGGCCAGCCGGGCGTCCGCCTCGGCGGCGGCGGCCAGGGCCCGGTCACCCGCCCCGTAGGCGGCCAGATCGGCCGCCCCGTGCAGCAGGTCGGCCACCCGGGTGGCCAGCTCGGCCCGGGCCGGGGCCAGCCGCGCCGCCCGGCGCCGGGTCAGGGCGGTGAGCCCCGCGGGGAGCACCAGGCCCGCCACCAGCAGCCCCGCCAGCAGCACCAGCGCCGCCGCCGGGAGCAGGAACAGGCCCAGCACGACCGCCGCGAGCCCGGTCACCAGCGCCGCGATCGCCGGGAGGACGCCCCTGACC
The DNA here is from genome assembly GCF_039534085.1 of Planomonospora alba. Classification (NCBI taxonomy): domain Bacteria; kingdom Bacillati; phylum Actinomycetota; class Actinomycetes; order Streptosporangiales; family Streptosporangiaceae; genus Planomonospora; species Planomonospora alba. The sequence continues at coordinate 109,872 of NZ_BAAAUT010000021.1, read as the reverse complement.
AGCAGGTCCTGCACCGCGTCGGTGTCGTCGACCATCCGGCTGAGCAGGTCGGCGCCCTTCTGGCCCGGGGCTCCGGCCGGGATGAGCGCCTGGTAGAGCCGCTCCCGGGTCGTCGCCTGGGCCCGGAGCGCGACGTCGTGCCCGGTCAGGCGCTCGGCGTAGCGGAGCACGCCCTTGCTGGTCGCGAACGCGCGCACCCCGACGATCGCCACGGTCAGCGCCGCCAGCGGAGGCTGCTCGGCGGCCCTGGTGATCAGCCACGCGGCGGTCCCGATCAGCGCCAGCCCGGCCAGCTCCGCCGCGATGCCGGCCAGCGCCGCCAGGACGATCCGCCAGCCCGCCCGGTTCATCGCGCACCTCCGGCGCCCGTCGTCACGGCACCGCTGTCGGAGACGACACGGCCGTCGTCGATCCGGACCACCCGGTCGGCCAGTTCGATCATCGCGGGCCGGTGGGCCACGATCACCGCCGTCCGGCCCTCGGCGAGCTTGCGGGTGGCGGCCACGATCGCGGCCTCGCTCCGCCCGTCGAGCCGCGCCGTCGGCTCGTCCAGCAGCAGCACGTCCGCCGCGGGGCGGCAGAAGGCGCGGGCCAGCGCGATCCGCTGGCGCTGCCCGGCCGAGAGGTTGACCCCGCGCTCGCCGAGCGCCGTGTCGTAGCCCTGGGGCAGCTCGGTCACGAACCCGTCCGCGTGCGCCGCCCGCGCGGCCGCGCGGACCTGGTCGGGCGTCGCCCCGGGGGCGCCGAGCCGGATGTTGTCCGCCACCGAGGAGGCGAACAGGTGGGGGCGCTGCGGCACGGACGCCAGCCGGGCGCGCCAGGCCTCCCACTCCTGCGCGCCCGTGCCGGGGCCGGCGAGCTCCACCCCGTCGACCAGCACCCGCCCGCTCTCCGGGGTGAGGAAGCCGAGCAGCAGGTGGAGCAGGGTGCTCTTGCCCGCGCCGCTCTCGCCGACCAGCGCCACCCGCTCGCCCGGCGCGATGACCAGCGACACGTCCTCCAGCGCCGCCTCCCCGCGGCCCGGGTAGCGGACCGTGACGTTCTCCAGCCGGATCTCCGGGGCCGTGCCCGCGCCGGGCGCCCCGCCGCCGGCGGCGGGGCGGGGAGCGGCGGCGGTCCGGGAGGCGGCGGCCTCGCCGTCGAGTACGGCGAAGGCGTCGTCGGCGGCCGTCACCCCCTCCATCGCGGCGTGGAACCTGGTGCCCATGTTCCGCAGCGGCAGGTAGGCCTCGGGCGCCAGCAGCAGCACCAGCAGCGCGGTCGGCAGGTCGAGCGTCCCACCCAGCAGCCGCAGGCCGACCGGGACCGCGACCAGCGCGAGGGAGAGCGAGGCGGCCAGCTCCAGCACCATCGACGACAGGAACGCCACCCGGAGCGTGCGCATCGTGGCGCTCCGGTGCTCCGCGGTGACCCGCGCGATCACCTCGGCCTGGTAGCGGGCCCGGCCGAAGGCGCGCAGCGTGGGCAGGCCGCGGACCACGTCGAGGAAGTGCCCGCCGAGGCGGGACAGGGCACGCCACTGGCGCTCGGTGACGGCCTTGGTGTGCATGCCGACCAGCGCGCCGAAGACCGGGATGAGCGGGAGCGTGACGAGCACGATCACCGCGCTGGACAGGTCGGCGAAGGTCAGCCGGGCCAGCACGGCGATCGGGACGACGCCCCCCACCGCGACCGCAGGCAGGTAGCCGCTCAGGTAGGGGTCGAGGGCGTCCAGGCCGCGCCCGGTCAGCGTCACCAGCTCACCGGAGCGGTGGGAGGTCAGCCGGGCGGGCCCCATCTCCTGCAGCCGGGCCAGCAGCCGGTGGCGCAGGACCGACTTGACCGCGGTGGACGCGTGCCCGGCGGCGACGCCCTGCACGAGGCCGAGCAGCGCCCGGGCCGCGACCACCAGGGCGAGCGTCCACAGCGCCGTGACCGCCAGCCGGCCCGAGAGCACTCCGGCGAGCAGTTCGGCCTGGAGGAGGACGAGCAGCCCGGCGAGGATCGCGGCGGCCAGGCAGAGGACCAGGTGGCGGCGGACGGCTTGCTCGCTCCGTATCAGCCGCAGGAGATCCTTGTGCATGTGAGCCCTAGAAGAACGAGGGGGATCGGTCGGCGGCACCCCGGGGACCGAACGTGCGCCACACCCATACTTGCGCACCCACCATGACCGGTGCGAAGGGCAGGATCATGAGACTGAGCACATTCAGGGTATCCACCGGCGCGGTGTGCTCCAGGAGCCACGGGGCGGCCCCGGCGAGCAGCGCCGCGGCGGGCGCGGCCGCCACGCAGGCCGAGACCGCCAGGGCCCTCGCGCCCCGCCCTCCGCCGGTCCCGCGCCGGATGACCGTGCCGGTCACCGTCCCGGCCCCGATCCCGGTCGCGGCTCCGGCCCCGGCGCCGGTCGCCGTGCCGGCCGCGGGGGCCGTCACGGGGTCCGCCGCCGGGTCCGCCGCCGGGCTCACCGCCGGTTCCGGCCCCGCGGGCAGCAGCCAGGCGGCGAAGGAGCGGCCGTGGAAGGCGAGTGCCGCCGCGAGCGCCGCCGCGCCGGCGAGCGCCGCGGGGACGGCCGACGGCCCGGCGGCCAGCCAGGCCAGGGCCGCACCCCAGGACAGCGCCAGGCCCCAGGAGCCCAGGCAGATCATCCGGTCCCAGCCGGCGCGCCAGGCGGAGCCGTCCAGCCTGCGCCGGAACCAGAGCCCGGCATCGCGCACGATCCAGGAGACGAGCAGGCAGACCACCAGCGGGTAGAGGGCGAACAGCACCTCGCCCTCGGCACGCGGGTAGACGCCGAACAGGACGCCGGCCACCGCCACCAGCCACACCTCGCCGGCCAGGACGAACGGCGCCATCGCGGCGACGAGGCGGTCCCGGCCGTCCCGGGTGCGGCCCAGGACGGGCAGCAGCATGCCCAGGCCGATGTTCGCGCCCTCGAAGGCGAAGTAGCCGACCAGCAGGACGGCGAAGAGGGCGGACCAGAGGATGTCCATCGGTGCGGTCCCTTCTACAGGCTCAGCGCGGCGGGGCGCTCGGGCGACGGCAGCGGGGCGGCGCCCAGGGTCGCGGCGGCGGGACCGCGGCGCACCACGTGGGCGATGAGCAGGTAGTCGACGATCGCGAGCAGCCCCAGCACGCCGGCGAAGGCCGCGAAGGACATGGTGATCATCGCCGGGGTGAGCCCCGGAGACATCGCGTCGGCGACGGTGAGCCTGCCGTACACCGCCCACGGCTGGCGGCCGACCTCGCGGGCGAGCCAGCCGAGCATCGCGGCGAGGAACGGCAGCGGGGTGATCGCCATCAGCAGCGGGTGCGCCCACCGCCAGCGCGGCAGCCAGGCGATCGTGGGCAGCAGCACGAACAGCAGGACGAGCTGGAGCAGCTGCCCGATCATGATCATGAAGCCGAGTCCGACCCCGGCCAGCGCCGCGCCGCTGAACTTGTCCGGCTGGAACTGCGCGACCGGGGAGAACTGCGCGTAGCCGAAGCCGACCGTGAGCAGGGACCCGGCGGTCGCCACGACCACGCCCAGGCGCAGGGAGCGGGTGAAGAACTCCCGCTCGGCGGTCCGGCGGAACAGCTGGTAGGCGCTGGCGCCCATGAGCACGGAACCGCCGGCCCACAGCCCGGCGCCGATCACGTGCGGCAGGGCCATGGTGAGCATGGGGTTGGTCAGCAGCGCCCCGAAGTCCTCCACCACGAGCCGGCCGCCCCGCTCCACGGCCCCGGCCGGGTTCTGCAGGAAGGAGTTCGCCACCATGATCCAGAAGGCCGAGGCGTAGGCGGTCAGCACCACGGCCCAGATGCACGCCAGGTGGAGCCCCCGGGGCAGCCGGTGCCAGCCGAAGATCCACAGGCCGAGGAACGTGGACTCCAGGAAGAAGGCGACGAGCGCCTCGATCGCCAGCGGCGCGCCGAAGACGTCTCCGGCGTAGTGCGACAGCCCGCTCCAGCTCAGGCCGAACTGGAACTCCATCACCAGGCCCGTGACGATGCCGAGGGCATAGTTGATCACGTAGATCTGCCCCCAGAAGCGGGTCATGCGCAGCAGGAGCGGGTCGTTCCTGAGTGTCCCCAGCGTCTGCATGATCGCGACGAGGGGGGCCAGGCCCAGCGTCAGCACGACGAACAGGAAGTGGAGGCTTCCCGTCACCGCGAACTGCGCCCGGGCCAGGTCGAGTACGTCCATGGCGCCATCTCCGTTGTTGTGCCTGTCTACCTATAGACAGTCTACATGTAGAAAGCCTACATGTAGACTGTCTATGCGAGAGGTAGGGTGAGGGACGTGAACACCGACGCGCTCCGGGGGCACATGGACGCCCTGCTGCTCTCCGTGCTGGAGCACGAGCCCCTGCACGGCTACGCGATCATCGAGGCGCTGCAGGCGCGCAGCGGCGGCGCGCTCAACGTGCCCACCGGCACGGTCTACCCGGCGCTGCGCAGGCTGGAGCAGGCGGGATACCTGTCCAGCGAGTGGGCGGAGGTGGGCGGCCGCCGCCGCCGCACCTACCGCCTGACCTCCGCCGGCCGTACGGCCCTGGCCGGCGAGCGCTCGGCCTGGCGGGAGTTCGCCGGGGTCATCGGCAGCGTGCTGGAGCCGCGCGGAGCGGAGTGAGCCCGGCCCCGCCGCGACGGCCGGAGCGCTCCGGCGCCGGCCCGTCCCCGGGCGGCACCGCCCGGTCCCAGGTCAGGCCGTCACGGCCCGCCGCCGGGTGAGACCGAGGCAGCGGCCCGCGCAGTAGAGCTGCACCCCCCACAGCGTGTAGCTCACCGCCGAGGCCGCCAGGCCCGGCGGGTAGTCGGAGAAGCCGTCCGGGTCGTTCGAGCCGTACATCAGCGCCCCGCACAGCACGGCCATGACGGGGAACAGGCCCCAGACGGTCAGCGCCAGCGCCCGGGCGACCAGCCGCGGCCGCCGGATCCTGCGCCGGCCCCGGCCGAGCGCGAACAGCGCGAGCGCGCCGAGCGCCCCGACGGCCATCTGCAGGACGTCCACGGTGCGGGCCACCGGCACGAACCAGGAGGGCCAGTCCGCGGTGGAGCCCGCGGCCGTCGGGAACAGCCGCCAGATCAGGGTCCACATGACCGCGGTCAGCGGCACCGCCAGGAAGAGCAGCGCCGCCAGCCTGCGGCCCGCGGCCACCGAGAGCTCCTCCTGGTAACCGGGTGCGATCTCCGCGACGGAGCCGAACTCCTCGACCGCCCTGCGCTCGGCCTCCGCCCGGTCGAGGCCCTCGCCCTGCAGGGCCTCGGCGGCGTCCAGCAGGCTGTCGCGGGCCTCGGTGACCAGGTCGAGCTTGGGCCCCCGCGGCCCCCGCAGGGCGCGGCCGAGCCCTGCGACGTAGTCGTCGATGACTCCGGCGCCCACTGTCTTCTCCTCGGTCGCGAGATGCCCCCCGCGGGGCGTCCACCGCCCATCGTGCCCGCTGCGGCTGCGGCCGCGCATCCGGGAGGACCCTGACGCGCCCCCGGGATCCAGACCAAAGGGGGCCAGTGTCGCCAAGGACGGATGGACACGATCTGCCAACATTCGCTGATTTCACTATTCGTCCACCTGTAGGGGGACGTTAGGGGATCGAAAGAGCTCTACGCTCCTGCCCATGCGTGCTCTATCCCGGGCGTTAGCCGCCCTCGCGACCCTCGGCGTGACCGCCACCGGCGTCGCGGTCCTCACCCCCGCCCCGGCGCTCGCCGCCCCGGGCACCGTCGTCGTCAGCCAGGTCTACGGCGGCGGCGGCAACAGCGGCGCACCCTACGCCAACGACTTCGTCGAGCTGTTCAACCGGAGCCCGGAGCCCGTCTCCCTGGACGGCTGGTCCGTCCAGTACACCAGCGCCACCGGAACCGGCCCCTTCGGCGCCAACATGGTCGCCCTGTCCGGCACGCTCGCGCCCGGCCAGTACCACCTGGTCCGGTTCGCCGGCGGCGCGACCGGCGCCGCGCTGCCCGCCCCCGACACCACGGGCACGGTCAACATGAGCGGCAGCTCCGGCAAGGTCGTCCTGGCCCGCACCGCCGAGGGCCTGGCCTGCAACGGCGGCTCGCTGCCCTGCACCGCCGAGCAGACGGCGCTCATCGCCGACCTCGTCGGCTACGGCACCGCCGACTACTCCGAGGGCGCCGCCGCCCCCGGCCTGTCGAACACCGCGGCCGCCCTCCGCAAGGACCGCGGCTGCGCCGACACCGACGCCAACGGCGCCGACTTCGAGGCCGCGGCCCCCGCGCCGCGCAACCGGGCCGCGGCCCCGGCCCCCTGCGGCACGGAGCCCACCCCGACGGCCACGCCCACGGCGACCCCGACCGCGACGCCCACGGCGACGCCCACCACCGCGCCGTGCGAGACCCCGGCGACGCACCGGATCGCCCAGGTGCAGGGGAGCGGCGACGCCAGCCCGCTCGCCGGGCGGACCGTCCGGGTCGAGGGCGTGGTGACCGCCGACTTCCAGGAGGCGAACCAGCTCAGCGGATTCTTCCTGCAGGACCCGTCCCCGGACGCCGACCCGGCCACCTCCGAGGGCCTGTTCGCCTTCGCGCGCTCCTCGTTCAAGGACGTCGAGGTCGGCGACCGCGTGCTGGTCACCGGCCGGGTCGTGGAGTTCAACGGCTGGACCGAGCTGTCGCCGGTCACCGCGGTGGACGTCTGCGGCACCGGGACGATCAAGCCGGTGCGGCAGAGCCTGCCGCGCGCCGAGGGGGCGACCTTCGAGCGGATCGAGAACATGCTCGTCACCTTCCCCGAGCCGCTCACGGTCAGCGACCACTACAACCTGGGCCGCTACGGCGAGCTCACCCTCTCCTCCGAGGGCCGCGTCTACCAGCCGACCGACCGGCCCGGCGTGGACGCGGCGGAGAACGCCCGCCGCACCCTGCTCGTGGACGACGCCTCCGGCGTCGAGAACCCGGCCACCGTCCCGTACACCGAGCCGCGCACGGTCCGGCTGGGCGACACCGCGCTCGGCGTCACCGGCGTGATGGGGTACGGCTTCGGCTCCTACCGCCTCCAGCCGACCGGGAAGGCGGCGTTCCTGCGCACCAACCCGCGCCTGCCCCGGCCGCTCCCGGTGGGCGGCAACGTCAAGGTGGCCAGCTTCAACACCCTCAACTGGTTCACCACCGTCGGCTCGCGCGGCGCCTCCAGCCCCGAGGAGCAGAAGCGGCAGCTGGCCAAGCTGGTCGCCGCGCTGAAGGCCATGGACGCCGACGTGGTCGGCCTCATGGAGGTCGAGAACAACGGCCAGACCGCCCTGCAGGCCCTGGTCGACGCGCTCAACGCCGAGGTCGGCGCGGGCACCTACGCGGCGCTGGGCAACCCCAACCCCGGCACCGACGTGATCAAGGTGGCGATGATCTACAAGCCGGCCAGGGTCCAGCCGGTCGGCGAGGCGCGGAGCACGTCCGACCCGGTCTTCAAGCGGCCCCCGCTGGCGCAGACCTTCCGCCGGGGCAAGGGCGGCCAGCCGTTCACGGTCATCGTCAACCACTACAAGTCCAAGGGCTGCGACGAGGAGGCCACCGGCGACAACGCCGACGCCGGCGACGGGCAGAGCTGCTACAACGGCGACCGCGTCCGCGAGGCGCGGGCCACGCTGGCCATGGTCGAGAGCCTGGGCCTGCCCAACCCGCTGGTCCTGGGCGACCTCAACGCCTACGGCGAGGAGGACCCGATCGACACGCTGGAGGCCGGCGGCCTGACCAGCGTGACCAAGAGGTTCGTCCCGGCGCCGCTGCGCTACAGCTACCTGTTCCAGGGCCAGGTCGGCGAGCTCGACCACGCGCTGGCCGGCAGGCAGCTGCTCAGGCGGGTCACCGGCGCCACGATCTGGCACATCAACGCGGACGAGGCCCGGATGCTGGACTACAACCAGGAGTTCAACCCGCCGGGCCTGTACGCGCCGGACGCGTTCCGCTCCTCCGACCACGACCCCGTGATCGTCGGTCTGAACCTGCCGGGCGGCAGGGGCTGACCCCGGCCGCTCCCGCGAGGACCCGCTCCGCCGGCCGCGGCGGGCGGGTCCTCCCGCGTGCGGATCACGGTTTCCCCTCCGGGACGGGGGATGGAATGCTCGGCGGGGGTACGGGGTTATGGAGCCGTACAGACGCAGAGAAAGAGGAGCCGGCGGTGGCGACCATCGAGGTAACCGAGAAGAACTTCAACGAGATCGCCGACCAGGGGATCGTCCTGCTCGACTTCTGGGCGGCGTGGTGCGGGCCGTGCCGGACGTTCGGCCCGATCTTCGAGAAGGCCTCGGAGAAGCACGCCGACATCACGTTCGGCAAGATCGACACCGAGGCGGAGCAGGGCCTGGCCCAGGGGTTCGACATCACCTCGATCCCCACCATCATGGCCATCCGCGACGGCATCGTCGTCTTCGCCCAGCCCGGCGCGCTGCCCGCCCCGGCGCTGGAGGACCTGATCTCGCAGGTGCGGGCGCTCGACATGGACGCCATCCGCGCCGAGCTCGCCAGCGAGCTCGGCACGCAGAACTGACGCCCGGTACGGCGGGCGGGCGCGGCCCGGCGCACCGGGTGCGCCGGGCCGCGGCGCGCCGGGAGCCCGTGCGGTCCCGGCGGAGGCCGCGGGCCCGGCCGGGGGAGGGTCAGGCGAGGCGGGCGACGCCCGCGTAGCCGATCACCGGGGGCTGCTCGCCGCCGACGATCTCCTCGTCCCCGGGCCGCCACTGCCAGGGCGCCACCAGGCCGGGCTCCAGCAGCTCGTAGCCGTCGAAGAAGCGGGAGATCTCGTCGAAGGTCCGCAGGCTCAGCGAGGCCGTGGCGTTCCGGTAGATCTCCCGGGCCTGCGCCGTGCCGGACATCGGGGTGTCGGTGGCGTGGCTGATCACCAGGTAGCTCCCCGGGGCGCTGGCCTCGCGCAGCTTGGCGACGATGTCGTAGGCCCCCGCCTCGTCGGAGACGAAGTGGAGCACCGCGAGCATCAGGAAGGCCACCGGCCGGTCGAGGTCGATGAGCTTGCGCAGCTCGGGGGAGGCCAGCAGGGCGTCGACGTCGCGGACGTCGCCCTGGACCATCGCGACGTTGTCGTCGGCGAGCAGGGCCCGGCCGTGCGCGCACACCACCGCGTCGTAGTCGACGTAGGCGACGCGGGTGTCCGGCGCCGTCCGGTGGGCGATCTCGTGCACGTTGCCCTGGGTCGGCAGCCCGGAGCCCAGATCGACGATCTGCCGGATCCCCGCGTCGACCAGGGCCTGCACGGCCCGGGCGAGGAAGGCCCGGTTCTCCCGGGCGGCCTGCCGGGTGTCCGGGAAGAGCGCGAGGATCTGCTCGGCCGCGGCCCGGTCGGCGGCGAAGTTGTCCTTGCCGCCGAGGTAGTAGTCGTACATGCGGGCGACGTTGGGGACGTTGGGGTCGACGCCGTCCACGGCCGAGGACTCGTCTGCCATGAGTTCTCCCGATATTCCATGATCTTGTATCGGGAGATGATCATATGGGGCATCCCCCGGATTGTCCGGAATTTCACCGGGAAATCCGAGGGATGCTCGGGAAACCGGCGGCCGGTCAGGCCGACCGGTACAGCTCCGCGACCCGGAAGGCGAGGTCCAGGGACTGGCTCCGGTTGAGGCGCGGGTCGCAGGCCGTCTCGTAGCGCAGCGCCAGGTCGTCCTCGACGATCGCGTGGGCGCCGCCCACGCACTCGGTGACGTCGTCGCCGGTGAACTCGATGTGGATGCCGCCGGGGTGCGTGCCGAGCGCGCGGTGCACCTCGAAGAAGCCGGCCACCTCGTCCAGCACGTCGTCCAGGCGGCGGGTCTTGTGCCCGCTGGGCGCCTCGAAGGTGTTGCCGTGCATCGGGTCGCAGATCCAGGCGACCTGGGCCCCGCTGCTCGTGATCTTCTCTACCAGCGGGGGCAGGTGCTCGCGGATCTTCGCCGCGCCCATGCGGGTGATGAACGTCAGCCGGCCCGGCTCGTTGTCCGGGTTCAGCTTCTCGACCAGGGCGAGCGCCTCGTCGACCGTGGTGGTCGGGCCGAGCTTCACGCCGATCGGGTTGCGGATCCTCGCGAAGAACTCCACGTGCGCGTGGTCGAGCTGGCGGGTGCGCTCGCCGATCCAGACCATGTGCGCCGACACGTCGTACGGCAGGCCGGTCCGCGAGTCGATCCGGGTGAGCGCCTGGTCGTAGTCCAGGATGAGCGCCTCGTGCGAGGAGTAGAACTCCACGGTGTGGAACTCCGCGGGGTCGGCGCCGCAGGCGTGCATGAACGCCAGCGCCTGGTCGATCTCGCGGGCGAGCTGCTCGTAGCGCTTGCCGGCGGGGGACTCGGCCACGAAGTCCTGGTTCCAGGCGTGCACCTGGCGCAGGTCGGCGTAACCGCCCTTGGTGAAGGCGCGCACGAGGTTCAGCGTCACCGCCGAGGAGTGGTAGGCGCGCAGCAGCCGCCACGGGTCGGGCGTGCGGGCCTCGGGGGTGAAATCGAGGCCGTTGACCATGTCGCCGCGGTAGGCGGGCAGCTCCAGGCCGTCGCGGACCTCGGTGCCCTTGGAGCGCGGCTTGGCGAACTGCCCGGCCATGCGGCCGATCTTCACGACCGGGACCCTGCCCGCGTAGGTGAGCACGATGGCCATCTGCAGCAGGGTCTTGAGCTTGTTGCGCACGTCGTCCGCGGTGGCCCCGGCGAACGTCTCGGCGCAGTCGCCGCCCTGGAGCACGAAGGCCTCGCCCCGCGCCACCGCCGCCAGTTGCTCCTTGAGACTGTCGCACTCCCCGGCGAAGACCAGGGGAGGCAGCCCTTCGAGCTCGGTGACGACCTTCTTCAGCTCGTCGTGGTCGGGCCAGTCGGGCTGCTGCGCGGCGGGCAGCCGTCGCCAGGAATCCAGGTTGATGCTCACGAGACCACAGGCTATTGCAAGCCACCGGGCGGACCGGCCGGAATGTCCACGGATTGAGAAAGTCTTTCTCCCTGTTGAGACGTCGCAGGTGTCCGCACGTGTTCCGGGAGCACGCCCAGGCCCACGAAACGGCGGATCACGGCACCGGCCACCGGGGAACGGACGAACCGGGGCAGCCGTACCGGCCGCGCGGGCCCGGACAGGACCGTGCGGATCACCCGGCGCTGGATCACGCGCTGGACGAACTGGGTGACCACGGTCGGGACGGTGCGCCGCCGCTGCACCCGGGCCAGCAGCGACTCGGGGATCTCGCCTCCCGCCAGCAGCGGTCCGGCCAGCAGGTTGGCGGCGGCCACCGCGTCCTGCACGGCCAGGTTGATGCCGACGCCGCCGATCGGGGACATGGCGTGCGCGGCGTCGCCGATGACCAGCAGCCCGGGGCGGTGCCAGCGGCGCAGCCGGTCGACCGCCACCGAGAGCACGCTGACGTCGCCGAAGTCCTCGAGCTGGCCGACGCGCCCGGCCAGGAACGGCAGCAGCTCGGCCACCGACCGGCGCAGCGCCTCGACGCCCCGCTCGCGCAGGGCGTCGAAGCCGCCTTTGGGGATGAGGTAGGCGAGCTGCCAGTAGGTCCCGCGGTTGATCGACACCATCAGGCGGCCGGCGGAGGCGCGCAGGAACGGGCTCTGCGGGTCGGACGCCTCGCGGGGCAGCCGGAACCAGACCACGTCCATCGGCGCGCCGTACTCGACCGGGACGAGTCCGGCGGCCCGGCGCACGTCGGAGCGGCGGCCGTCGGCGGCCACGGTGAGCGTGGCCCGCAGCTCGTGCTCGGCGCCGCTCACGCGGTCGCGGTAGCGCAGGCCGCGCACCGCGTTCCCCTCCCGGATCACGCCGGTCACCTCGGCGTTCATGACGAGCGTGAACCACGGGTACCGCGCGGCCGCACGGGTCACGAGGTCGAGGAAGTCCCACTGCGGGACGAAAGCGATGTAGTTGTAGCGGCTCCTGAGCCGGGACAGGTCGGCGACCTGCGCCTCGGCGTCGTCGGTCCGGGCCGACAGGCGGTAGGCCCTGTGGTGGGGGAGGCGGTGGAACTCCTCCGCCAGGCCGACCTCGTCGAGGACCTGGAGGGTCGAGGGATGGATGGTGTCGCCCCGGAAGTCGCGCAGGAAGTCGGCGTGCTTCTCCAGGAGCGTCACCGGCACGCCCGCCCGGGCCAGCAGGAGGGCGAGCACGGCCCCCGCGGGGCCGCCGCCGGCGATCACGCATGTGCTTCGACTCATAATTCATCACCCATTGAAATTATGGCACGGGCCGCCGGGGAAGAGAAGAGCGGGTGGGCTCCATGCCCGCCCCATCCGATCGCAACCGGTCTCCAAGCGCCGTCGCGCATGATCACGCCATGTCGAAGGAGGCACGCGGGCGCGAGAGGAGACGACGGCGGGCGGGGGCCCGGGAACGCGAGCGGGCCCGGGAACGTGAGCGGGTGAGGGCCGCCGCCGGGCCGAGCGCGGCGGACGCCGGGGACGCCGGGGACGCCGCGCCGGAGGACGCCGCAGGGCCGAGGCGCTGGACGGCCCGGATCGGGGAGGCCCTCCTCATCGCCTTCGGCGTGCTCATGCTGCTCGGCGCGCTGGGCTTCCCGGTCGTCCTCGTGGTCACCGTCACCCTGCCCGAACTGCGGACGGCGCTTGACCCGCGGGGTGAGGGGGGGACCGCGACCGTGCTGTCCTGCCGGGAGTACGGAGCGGGGCGCAACGCCCGCAGGGACTGCGAGGCGCGCTTCGTCCCCGACGACCCGGCCAGGCCGCCGGTCGTCATCCAGACCGTGGCGGACGTGGAGGTGGGCGAGACGTTCCGGGCCGCGCCCGCCCCCGGAGGCATCCAGCACGTCATCCCCATCGGTGAGCGGGGGGTGTGGCGGCTCGTCCCGCTGTTCAGCCTCATCCTGGTCACACCGGCCATCCTGGTGGTCTGCGCCGGCCTCGTATCCGGCTCGTGGCTGCTGAAGGGTGCGGGCATCGCGCTGGTGGCGGTGATCGCCGCGGCCGTGACCGCCGGTTTCGTGCTCGGCGGGTGAGAAGCCGCGGGTCACCCCCGCGGGGGACGCGGCACCGCCCGGAGTGCGGGAGAGTGACCGTCATGACCGTTTACGAGACCGAGCGGCTGGTCGTCCGCACCTGGACCGCGGACCCGGCCGACCTCGACCGGATGACCGACATCTACACCCGCGAGGAGGTGACCCGCTGGCTGCCGCCCTTCGACGGCTTCGACGCGGCCCGGGCGGTGGAGGGCTGGCGGGCCTTCCACGAGCGGGACCCCCGCTACGGGTCCTGGGCCGTGCAGGTCCGCGCCACCGGGACGGTGGCCGGGACCGTGCTGTTCCGCCCGATCCCCGGCGGCGAGGGCGAGGTCGAGGTGGGCTGGCACCTGCACCCCGACTCCTGGGGGAACGGCTACGCCACCGAGGCCGCCCGCGGCGCGGTGGAACGCGGCTTCGCCGCCGGCCTGGCGGAGGTGTACGCGCTGGTGATGCCCGGCAACGAGGCCTCCGCGGCGGTCTGCCGCAGGCTCGGCATGGAGCACCTCGGCCGCACCCGGCGCTTCTTCGGCCTGGAGGCGGAGATGTTCCGGCTAACCGGGGACGCCGGAGCCTGACACCCGCTCCCCGGCCGGCGGCTCCGCCGCGGCCCCGCCCGCGCGGGCCCCGGAGCCGTCGGCCGCCGGGGCGGAGAGCATGCCCCAGGCGGCGCCGGCGAGCACGACGGCGCCGCCCGCCAGCTGCGGCCACGCCAGGCTCCCGTCCAGCAGCAGCCACGCGGCGGCCACCGCCACCACCGGCTCGGCCATGCTGAGCAGCGACGCGCGGGCCGGGCCGAGCGCCGCGGACCCGGCGAAGAACAGCGACATCGCCAGCACGGTCGAGAACACGCCCACCGCCGCCGCCCAGCCCCATCCCGCGGGGGCGAAGCCGAACTCCAGGGCGCCGGTCGCCAGGCCCAGCAGCGTGAAGGAGCCCGTGGCGAACAGCGCCAGGTAGGCGGTGGTGACGGACGGGGAGAGCGCGGCGGAGACCCGGCTGCCCACCACGATGTAGAGGGCGTAGGAGACGGCCGACCCGGTCGCCGCCAGCACCCCGACCGGGTCCAGGCCCGCCTCCGGCGGGCCCACCACGAGCGCCAGCCCGCCCAGGGAGACCAGCACCGGCCCGAGCACCGCCAGGCCGGGGCGGACCCGCTCCGCCGCCGCCGTCAGCAGGCACACCAGCGCCGGGTACAGGTACAGCAGCAGGACGGCCAGGGCGGGGGCGATGCGTCCGACCGCCGTGAAGTACAGCAGCGACTGGGTGGCGTACATGCCCCCGCCCAGCAGGGCGAGCAGGGCCCACTGCCGCCCGGTCGGCCGGCCGAGCCGGCCGCGCGGCCCCAGCCAGGCCAGGAACACCGCGGCCGCGACCGCGAAGCGCAGCGCCAGCAGCGTCGTCACCGACATGCCGGTGCCGTACGCGTAGGACGCGAAGACGGGCATGAACCCGAACGCCGCCGCCGAGACCAGCGTCGCCGCGACGCCCCGCCGTACCATCACCACCGCCACCTCCGCGTGCGCCATTGTGGCCTACGGGCCTTGCGGCCGGTGGCCGCTGAGCTGCGCCGATGCGGGAGTGTCGGATGGGACGGACAGTCGGTTACATCTCGTCACGAGGGGGTAACGCTAGGGGCGAACCGTCATCGGGGGGATGAAAATGATCAAGATGCTTCACAAGATGGGCGTGAAGTCCAACATGATGTACACCGCCGGGATCGCCTCCATCGGCCTGTCGTTCGCGACCTGGTGGGCCTCGAAGAACAAGGAGGCCGCCGGCCTGGACCGCGCGGACCGCTGGGGCATCTTCGTCGGTGAGTGGGCCCCGACCTTCTTCGCGATGGGCGTCGCGCTCCGCATCGAGGAGACCCACCGCGACATCTCCCAGGGCCAGGAGCGGGAGATGCTCGACACCACGTACTCCGAGGGCAGGATGCCCTCGCACGCCCGGGTCTAGCCCGATCGGCGGATGCGGGCGGGCCGCCCTCCAGGAACGGGGCGGCCCGCCCGCGCGTCCGCCCGCCCCGCCCGCGTGTCCCGCCCGGCGGCCGGGCGCACCGCCGGGACGCCGGAGGCGTGCACGCCTCAGCCGGCCGCCAGCACGTCCAGGGCGCGGGCGAGGTCGGCGACGGCGCCGTCGCGGATCGGCGCGTACTCCTCCTCCGGATACCGCCGGGGCCCGTTCTCGACGAGCAGGATCAGCGAGAGGTACAGGCGGTAGAGCGCCAGCCGGACGCGGGCGGCCCCGTCGAACGGCACGGTCCCGCCCGCCTCACGGTAGCCGGCCACGATCGGGGCGTCCTCGGCCAGCTCGCCGAAGATCGTCGGGGTGACGAAGTCGGCCAGCGGGTCGCCCCAGAACGCGCGCTCGTGGTCGATGATCGCCCGGACGCGGGGGACGGCGCCGTCCGCCGCCGAGACGAAGACGTTCCCGGGCCAGATGTCGAAGTGCACCAGGTGGGGCACGGTCACCTCGTCCAGGGCGGGGGAGGCGGCCTCGACCGCCGAGGCGACCACCTCTGCGGGGACGGGCAGCGGGACGGCGTACCGGGCGGCGTCGCCGAGGACCGCGCGGACCATCGTCAGGAAGGCCGAGCGCCAGGTCGTGCCGGTGAGACCGGCGTGCGGGTAGCCGTACACGTCACCGGTGACCTCGTGCAGCCGGGCCATGCAGGCGCCGACCTGGTGCCAGAGCGGCCCGGCGGGCAGCCGCTCCGCCCGGTTCCAGGCCACGCCGTCCAGCGCCGACAGGACCAGGTAGTCGCCGCCGAGCACCGGATCGTCGAACCCGGCGTGCAGCAGCTCGGGGCCCGGCAGGGGGGCCGTCCGGTAGACCATGGCCTCCGTGCGCAGCAGGTGCCGCTCGTAGGTCAGCTGCTCCAGCTCGGGCGGGGGCGAGAGCTTGAGCACCACCTCGCGGCCGTCCGTCAGGGTCAGCCGCCACACCGCGTTGGCGAAGCCGTCGCTCAGCTCGGCGGCGGAGGCCACCCCGGTGCCCAGGGCGCGGCGCGCCAGCGCGTCGAGCTCGGCCGGGGCGAGCCGGCGCTTGGTCCTGCTCTCCATCGCACTAGACCCCGACGGGGGCGATCGTCCAGGAGGCCTCGGTCTTCTCGCCGGGCCGGAGCACGATCAGGTCGGTCCCGGAGTTGAAGGCGTCCGGCGGGCAGGTCATCGGCTCGACGGCCAGCCCCGCGTGGCCGAGCCCGGTGCCGGTGCAGACCTGGACCCAGGGCAGCTCCGCCGCCTGCCAGCGCACCTCGACCCCGCCGTCCGGGCCGCTCACCCGGACCGCGACGGAGCCGCCGGCGTCCGGCACGAGCCCGGTGAAGGCGTGGTCCACGGCGGTGCCGCCGACCGCGCGGGCGACGGTGAAGTCGTACGGCGTGCCCGCGACGTCCTCCAGCGCGCGCGGGAGCAGCAGCTCGTCCACGAGCAGCACCTTCCGCGCGGGCACGTGCAGCTCGTACTCCTCGACGCCGCCGCCGGCCAGCAGCCACGGGTGCGGGCCGCAGCCGTACGGCGCGGCGGCGCTGCCGGTGTTCTCCGCGGTCAGGGTCGTGGTCAGCCCCTCGGCGGTGAGGGAGTAGGCGACCTGCAAGGACAGGGTGAACGGGTAACCGGGCACCGGGGTGAGCGTGTGCGCCAGCCGCAGCGACCCGGCGGCCGGCTCCCCGGCCGGTTCCCACAGGGCGTCGGAGACCAGGCCGTGCAGGGCGTGGCCGCGGTCCGGCTCGTTCACCGGCAGGCGGTGGGTCTCGCCGTCGAAGCGGTAGCGGGCGCCGCCGACCCGGTTGGGCCAGGGGGCCAGCAGCGCGCCGCTGTAGTGGGGGGCCGGGCCCTGCGCGGGCCAGCTCGTCACCAGGTCGCGCCCGCCGTGCCGGAGCACGCGCAGCGCCGCGCCCCGTTCGGTGATCTCGGCGTGCAGGTCGCCGCAGCGGAGGGTGAACTGCCGGGACACGGGGGTTCCTTTCGCGGGAGGGGGAGGGGCGCGGCCGGGTGCGGCCGGCCACGGGACGGGCGGGGCCGCCCCCGCCGGAGGGTGCGGGCGGATCCCCGCGGGCTCAGGCGGACTCCCGCTCGACCAGGTGGGTGTCGAGTATCACCACCGGCTGCTCCAGGTGCTCGCCGTTGATCCGGGCGACCAGCAGGTGGGCCATCTGGCGGCCCATGGCCTCGGTGGGCTGGTGCACGCTGGTGAGGCTGGGGGAGGAGTGGGCCCCGGCGGGCGAGTCGTCGAAGCCGATGACCGCGACGTCGCCGGGGATGTCCCTGCCCGCCTCGCGCAGCACCCGCATCGCGCCCAGCGCCATCGGGTCGGAGGCGGTGAAGACCGCGTCGATGTCGGGGGTGTCGGCCAGCAGGCGGCGCATGGCCGCCATGCCGCTCTCCTCGCTGAAGTCGCCGTAGTCGACGATCTCCGGGACCCCCGTGGCGAGCAGGGCGTCGCGGTAGCCCGCGAGGCGGTCGACGCCCACCCCCATGTCCTGGGGGCCGGCGATGGTGGCGATCCGGCGGCGCCCCTTGCCCAGCAGGTACTTCACCGCCTGCCGGGCCCCGGCCCGGTTGTCGACGTCCACGTAGCTGTAGGGGGTCAGGCCGATGGGGCGGCCGCCGATGACGGTCGGCACGCCCATCGCCTCCAGCCTGCCCGGCAGCGGGTCGGCACCGTGCAGGGAGATCAGCAGCACGCCGTCGACGTGCTGGCCGGTCAGGTAGTGCTCCAGCCGCTCGTGGTCCCGCGTCGACTGGGCCATCGCGAGGATGAGCTGGAGCCCGGTCTCGGACAGCGCCGAGCCGATGCCGCGGATGGTCCCGGCGAAGTACGGCTCGTCGAAGACCCGCAGCTCCGACTCCGAGACCACCAGCGCGACGGTGTCGGTCCGCCGGGTGACCAGCGCCCGGGCGGCCCGGTTGGGGACGTAGCCCAGCTCCCGGATCGCCTGGTGCACCGCGTCGCGGGCCTTCTCGCTCACCTTCGGTGAGCCGTTGATGACCCGCGACACCGTGCCGCGGCCGACACCGGCCAGCGCCGCGACCGCCTCGAGAGTCGGACGACGATCGCCGTTCATGTGCTTCGCCCCCATGGATGATGTGCCGCCCTTATTCTGCCGGACCGCTCAGGCCTCCGCGCCTGATGGTTTCGGCATACCAAAGAGCGCTCTCCTTGGGAACTCTCGCCTGGGTCTCGTAATCGACGTGGACCAGGCCGAAGCGCTTGCCGTACCCCCACGCCCACTCGAAGTTGTCCATCAGCGACCAGGCGAAGTAGCCCGTGAGCGGGACGCCGGCCTCGATCGCGGCGTGGCAGGTGCGCAGGTGGGCGGCGATGTAGTCGCGCCGCTCGTGGTCGCGCACGGCGCCGTCGTCGGTCATGACGTCGTCGAAGGCCGCGCCGTTCTCGGAGATGACCAGCGGGACCGCCGGGTACTCCCGGTGCAGCCGCGTCAGGATCTCGTAGAGCCCGGAGTCGTCGATCTCCCAGCCCATGGCCGTGACCGGCCGGCCGCCCTGGACGAAGGAGACGTGCTCGCTGCCGACCCAGGGGGAGCCGGAGTCGGTGGGGGCCGCCGCCGCGGACGCCGCGCCGCCGGGCCTACCCGAGACGGTGAAGCGGCTGTAGTAGTTGATCAGCAGCATGTCCAGCGGCTGCGCGATCACGGCCAGGTCGCCGTCCCGGGCGAAGCCCGCCATCTCGCCGAGGTCTTCCAGCACGTCGGCCGGGTAGGACCCCTTGAGCAGGGCGTCCAGGAAGAACCGGTTCTGCAGGCCGTCGATGCGCCGGGCGGCGTCCAGGTCGGCCTCCGACCCGGTCTGCGGCGAGATCGCGTAGAGGTTGACGCAGCCGCCGATCCGGGTGTCGGAGCGCTGGGCGCGCATGGCCTGCACGGCCAGGCCGTGCGCGAGCAGCAGGTGGTGGGCGGCGTACATCGCCTGGGCGGGCTCGCGCCGGCCCGGGGCGTGCTCGCCGGAGGCGTAGCCGAGGAAGGCCGCGCACCACGGCTCGTTGACGGTGCTCCAGTGGCGGACCCGGTCGCCCAGGGCCTCGTGCATGAGGGCCGCGTAGTCGGCGAAGCGCTCGGCCGTCTCACGCGACGGCCAGCCGCCGGCGTCCTCCAGCGCCTGGGGCAGGTCCCAGTGGTAGAGCGTCACCCACGGGTCGATGCCCCGGGAGAGCAGCTCGTCGACCAGCCGCTTGTAGAAGTCCAGGCCCCTGGTGTTGACCGGGCCGGTGCCGTCGGGCTGGATCCGGGGCCAGGAGACGGAGAACCGGTAGGCGCCCAGGCCGAGGGCGGCCATCGTCTCCACGTCCTCGCGGTAGCGGTGGTAGTGGTCGATGGCCACGTCGGCGTTCTCGCCGTTGACCACCCGGCCGGGCTGCCGGACGAAGGTGTCCCAGATGGACACGCCGCGCCCGTCCTCGGCGACGGCGCCCTCGATCTGGTAGGCGGAGGTGGCCGCGCCCCAGACGAAGTCCGTCGGGAACACCAGATCCGGGGTCTGCGTCTGTGCTGCTTCTTGCGTTGTCACGCCTTGACCGCACCTTCCATGAGACCGCCGACGATCTGCCGGCCGAATGCGATGAACACGATGACGAGCGGGAGGACCGAGACCGCCGTGCCGGTGAAGAGCATGACGTAGTCGGTGCCGCGGGCCTGGTTGAGCATCGAGATCGAGGTCTGCACCACCGGGTTCTCGGGGTTCAGCACGATCGACGGCCACAGGAACTCGTTCCAGTTCTGCATGAAGGTGAGCAGGGCCAGCACCGCCATGCCGGGCCGTACGGCGGGCAGCACCACGTTGGCGTAGATGCGCATGGTGGAGGCCCCGTCGACCCGGGCCGCCTCGATGAGCTCGTCCGGCACCGCCTGCGAGGTGTACTGGGTCATCATGAAGACCCCGAACCCGTTGACCAGGAAGGGCAGGATCACCGCCTGGATCTGGCCGGTCCAGCCGAGCGTCACCATCATCTCGTAGAGCGGGACGATGCCCATCTGCTGGAGCGGGACCATCATGGTCAGCAGGATCGAGCCCAGCAGGAGCTTGCCGCCCTTGAACTTCAGCTTGGCGAAGGCGAAGCCGGCCAGGGTGGAGATGAGCACCACGGAGACCGTCACCGTGGTCGAGATGATGATCGAGTTGATCAGACCGGTGCCGAAGTAGGCGTTCTCGTTCTCCAGCAGCCGCTGGACGTTCTCGCCGAGGTTGCCGCCGGGCAGCAGCGGCGGGGGCGTCTCGAGGACCTCGTCGTTGGTCCGCGTGGCCATGATGAACATGTAGTAGATCGGGAACGCCGAGAGCACGAGCGCGAAGGCGAGGACCACCTTCGTCAGCGGGCCCGCGTCCCAGATGCGGTTCGCCGCGGAGGCGGGGCCCCGCGGGCGCCTCCTGGCCTGGATCGCCGTCACTTTTTGCCCCCGATCCGGCGGGTGAAGGAGTAGTTGATCAGGATGCCGACGAGGATCAGCGCGAACAGCATCCAGGCGGCCGCCGAGGCGTAGCCCATGTCGAAGTCGCGGAAGGCCTCCTTGACGATGAACATGGCCACGGTCTGGTACTGGCCGGTGGCGCCGCCGGTCATCAGCGGGCTCCCCTCGAACATCACCGGCTCGGCGAACAGGGTCAGGCCGCCGATGGTGGAGACGAACACCACGAAGATGAGCGTCGGGCGGAGCATCGGCACGGTGATCTGCCAGAACTGCCGCGTGGCCGAGGCGCCGTCGAGGGAGGCGGCCTCGTACAGGTCCTTGGGGATCGTCTGCATGGCGGCCAGCAGGATGATGGCGTTGTAGCCGGTCCACCGCCAGTCGATCATGGTGGAGATGGCCAGCCACGCGCTCCAGCTCTGGTTCTGCCACTCGATGGGCTCGGCGCCGAAGAGGCCGAGGAACCAGTTGACCATGCCGTAGTCGCGCCCGTAGAGCTGGGTGAAGACCACGGCGACCGCGACGACCGAGGTCACCATCGGCAGCAGCACGCCGAGCCGGAAGAACAGCCGGCCCCGGATGCGCTTGTTGAGGGCGTTGGCCAGCAGCAGCGCCAGGACGAGCTGGGGGATCGTCGAGATGACGAAGATCCCGACGGTGTTGAGCACCGCGTTCCAGAAGGTCTCGTCGGCGATCAGCTCGACGTAGTTGTCGATGCCGAGGAAGGTCTTGTCACCGGCGAGCTCCCAGTCGTGCAGGGACACCCACGCGGTGTAGACGAGCGGGAAGAGGCCGAAGAGCGCGAAGAGCAGGAAGTAGGGGGAGACGAGGAAGTAGGGGGTCGCTCGGAGGTCGAACCTGGCGAGCCCGCTGCCGCCCCGCCCCGCGCCCCGGCGCCCGGAGGACCGGCTGGGGCCGGTTTTCCGCGCCGGGGCGGGGGTGTCGATGTTCAGGGTCATCGGTCAGCCTTTCAGCGGTGGGCAGGCGACGGGCCCGGCGGCGGGGTGGCCGCCGCCGGGCCCGTACGGGTCGGGACGGGGATCAGCCCGCCGCCTTGACACCGGCCTCGACGAACTTGGTCCAGGCCTCGCCGTAGGGGATGGAGCCCTTGTCCATGCCCTCCAGGACCTTCTCGACCGAGGTCTTCACCTGGGCGTGCTTCTCACCGAGGAAGACCGGCTGCAGGCCCGCGGTGGACTCACCGAAGATCTTGCCGACCGGGGCGTCGTTGAAGTACGGGTTCTTCTTGTCGGCCACCGCCGGGTCCTGCTGGGCGGGCAGGGAGCTCGGGAAGGCGTTGGCCTCCTCGAAGGCCGCGATGTGCCCCTCCTTGCCGGTGAGGTAGTTCACGACCTCGGCGGCCTCCTTGGGGTGCTTGCTCTGCTTGGTGACGGCCAGGTAGGAGCCGCCCCAGTTGCCGACGCCGCCGGGCACCGCGGCCACGTCCCAGTTGCCCTTGTTCTCCTCACCGGCGTTGCCCTCGATCACGCCGACCATCCAGGCGGGGCATCCCATGACGGCGAAGCCGCCCTTCTTGGTGGCCGCGTTCCACTCGGGGGTGAAGGAGGCCAGCTTGGCGGTCAGGCCCGCCTCGCTGAAGGACTTGACGGTGTCGAAGGCGGTCTTGACGGCCGGGTTGCTCTCGATGACGAGCTGGTTGCTCTTGTCGAAGTAGGCGATGTTGCCGTGCTTCGGCGCCTCCTGGTTCAGGACGACGTTGTAGAGCGTGTTCGGGCCGTCGAGGAACTTGCTGTCCTTGACCTTCTCCTGGAACTTCTTGCCGGTCTCCATGAAGGCGTTCCAGTCGGGCCAGAGCTTGCCGACCTCCTCGCGGTCGGTGGGCAGGCCGGCCTTCTCGAACAGGTCCTTGCGGTAGCACATCGCCATGCCGCCGATGTCGGTGCCGAGGGCGAAGAGCTTGCCGTCCTTGTTGATGCCGTTCTCCCACTTGGCGGCGGGGAAGTCGGCCTTGCGGCTCTCCAGCCCGTACTCGCCGAGGTCGGCGAAGAACTGCGGGCGCTGGGCCATCAGGCCCATCGCGCCCTCGTCGATGCCGACGACGTCACCGGCGCCGCTGCCGGCCTGCAGCTTCTGCAGCAGCTGGGGCAGGTAGACGTCCTCGAAGCGGTCGGTCAGGTTCTGGTACTTGATCTGGATGTTCGGGTGCTCGGCGTTCCACTTCTCGACGGCCTTGTCGTAACCGAAGTTCTCGCCGCCACCGAAGGTGTGCACGGTGATGGTGACCGGCTCGGCCGCGGCCGACGCGCCGCCGCTGCTGTTGGCGGCGGGCTCGTCGCCGCCCGAACCGCAGGAGGTGATCGCCAGGGCGGTGACCGCCGTGACGGCGACGGCGGCCAGCTTGCCCTGCCGCTTGGTGTTCAACATTCCGGACCCCTCTCAGGTGGTCGCCCGAATCGGTGGGAGGTGCCGCCGCGGCCGGTCCCCGACAAACGCGGCCTGCGACGGGATTGCTCTGCAACATGCTTTGGGAGCGCTCCCACGAAGCGTGGCCGACAGGCAACCGGAACGTCAATATGCCGAAACTCAACCGTTACATCTGGCCTTCAAACCTGGGATATTTAGCGGTTTATCGGTATAAACTTCTCATAGGGGTTGTTGGGAGCGCTCCCATCACGTGAGCGCTCAGCAGGGTGGCTCGGCGCCGGAGAAGACGCAGGGGTACGGCCCGGCGGGCCGTACCCCTGCGCGGAGGACGGAGGGAAGAGGCGGCGATCAGCCCCGGTAGACCGGGTAGCCGTAGCCGACGACCTCGGCCTTGGGCCGCACGCGCCGCTCGACCTCGCCGTTGCCGGTGTTGCCCTCGATGGTGGTGATCGTGCCGTCGCGGTTGTCCTTCTCGACCAGGCCGACGTGGTCGATCCCGTACAGGCTGTCGCCGCGCTTCCAGTCGAAGAAGACGACCGCGCCGGGGGTGGCCTCGGAGCCCCAGTGGCCGTTGGCCTCGAACCACTGGGCGTAGGTGACGGTGTAGGCGTCCCAGCCGAAGACGGGCCGGATGCCGGCCTGCTCGCCGACCCAGGAGACGAACATGGCGCACCAGGGGGCGTTGGCGTAGCCGCGGACGCTGCCGCCGTCGCGCTCGACGGTCTCCTCGGCGCGCCGGCTGTCCATGTACCAGGTGTGGAACCTGGTGCCGCCGCCGGCGGCGTTCTCCTCCACGCCGATCTGGCTCTCGGCGATGGAGAGCGCCTCGGCGGCCGAGACCTCCGGCAGGCCGTCGGCGATGACCTGCAGCGGGGTCCGGGCGGGCGCGGAGGTCCGCGGGTGCGCAGCGGTCCCGGTGGTCCCGGCGAGGGGGGCGGGGGCCGCGGTCTGGCGGGGTGCCGCGGCGTGGGCCGGAGGGCTCACGACGGCGCCGCCGGCGAGGGTGACCGACGCTCCGAGGAGGACGTGGGTCAGGCGGCGCTTCGCGGCGGGGGAGGTGGGGAGGATCGCGGGGGAGAGCTGTCGTTTCTTCGCGGGGGTCGTGCGGCGGTGCTTGCCCATGCGGGGGTCGGTCTCCTTGCTCGGCTTCTTCCATGCCGCCTACCGGGTTAGCTGACGGGTTAGGGCCAGGAAGTGCCCTCCGGCGCACGGGCGCCGGCTCACCCCGAGGGAGGTGGGTCCCCGGTTCCGCGGGAGCGCGGATTCGGCGTCCATGACCTATCGGGCGCGGGCGCGCACACCTGAGTCGGCAGGCGGCGATGTTCCGGTAAAGGAGCGGTCAAGACGGGGGCCGGAGGCGGGGCATGGTCAGGGCCGGTCAAGACGGGGGCCGGAGGCGGGGCGTGGTCGGGGCCGGGCGGAGGCGCGGCTCCGGGGAGCCCGGTTCACCCGGGGGTCACGCCGGCGTGCCGGACCAGGAGCGCAGGAGGGGGAGCAGCACCGTGTCGACGGCGTCCTCGGCGAACGCCCGGTCCAGCGGCCGGCCGCCGATCAGCAGCCGGTGCCAGACCAGGGACTCGATGAGGACGCGGAGCCGGGACGGGTCGCCGCCGGCGGCCTCGCCGCGCTTCCTGGCGCGGGCGAGCAGCGGGGCGCTGCCGGTGAGGTCGGGCCGGGGAGCGTGCTCGCGCAGGGCCGCGGCCAGGGAGGGGTTGCCCAGCAGCGCGGGGAACAGCCCGAGGATGACGCCGTGCCTGCGCTCCAGCGCCTCGCAGAACGCGGTGACCGCCTCGACGAGGTCGCCGCGGAGGGAGCCGGTGTCGGGCGGCGGCGCCGTCTCGTTCTCCAGGTGGTTGCAGACCAGGTCGACCACCAGCGCCTCCTTACCGGGCCAGCGGCGGTAGATCGTGGCCTTGCTGGCGCTGGCCCGCCTGGCGATCTGGTCGATCGACATCCGGTCGAACCCGACCTCGGAGAGCAACTCGCGCGTCGCGTCGAGAATGGCGCGCTCCCGGGCTGGGTCGAGACGCACGATGCCTCCGGTCGGTCATGGCTGCCGTTCGAGCATCTCGAATCGTACGCCGGTGAGCTCCGCGGAGGTCTCCCAGAGCCGCCGGGCCACCGCCTCGTCCAGCGCGCCGGGCCGGGGCCGCAGTTCCTTCGGCCCCGGGCCGACGAACGCGCCCGGCCGCACGCCGGGGGAGGACGCGGCGTACAGGGAGGGGATCGCGCCGCGTTCCGGCGGTTGCAGGACGAGCCGCGCCGCCGCCATGGCCGCGCGGACGAGCGGGCCCCTGCCCGCGATGCCGGTCGCCGTCGCGCCCGGGTGCACGGCCACGCTGAGCAGCCGCGCGCCGGCCCGGCGCTGGAGCTCCAGGGCGAACAGCAGGTTGGCCAGCTTGGAGCGGCCGTAGGCGGAGAACCTGCCGTAGCGGCGCTCCAGGCCGAGGTCGCCGAAGTCGATCCTGCCGAAGGCGTGCGCGTCGCTGGAGACGGTGACGACCCGCGCGCCGGGCCGGGCCAGCAGGCGGGGCAGCAGCAGGCCGGTCAGCGCGAAGTGCCCCAGGTGGTTGGTGCCGAACTGCATCTCGAAGCCGTCGGCGGTGGTCCGCCGGGGGATCATGCCGACCCCGGCGTTGTTGATCAGCAGGTCGACCGGCTCGTCGACGGCGGCGGCGAAGGCGCGCACCGAGGACAGGTCGGCCAGGTCCAGCCGCCTGAGCTCGGCCCGCGCCCCCGGAGCCGCGGCCGCGACCGCCTCCAGGGCGGGCCGCGCCCGGGCGGGGTCGCGCACCGCCATGATGACGCGGGCACCGTGCCGGGCCAGCTCCAGCGCGGTCGGCACACCGATGCCGCCGCCGGCCCCGGTCACCACGGCGGTGGAGCCGGTCAGGTCGGGCAGCCGCTCCGGGGTCCACATCGTCGTCCTCCAGGTGTACGAAACGGTTTCGTACACCACCGTACGGCCGCCGCCGGACGGGCGCAAGGGAGCGTGGTCGGCTGTTCACCTCGGGTTCCCGGTGCCGTAAGACCGCCGCGTTACGTTGGGCCCGTCGTGAACGGGTCATCGCCCGGCGTGGAGCAGCACGGTCGAGACCACGCGCGGGATCAGTGTTCGGCCGTCGCCTGGGTGGAGTCCCCGCTGCAGATGCTCTGCGCGGTGGAGGCCCACCACGCGGGCCTGCTGGGTCCCCGCACCCGGGTGGTCCCCCGGGCCGGGCTGCGCCCGCTCGCCGTGACCCTCCGCGAGCTGCGCCGGCTCGGCCTGCCGGACGGCCTGGAACTGGCCGAGCCGGAGCCCGACATGCCGCGGCCGGGCCGGGACCCGGTGTGGGTGATGGGCGACGCCTTCTCCGGCAAGGTCCAGCTCGCCTGGCTGACCGCCTTCCCCCGCCGCGTCGTGGTCGTCGACGACGGGCTGGCCACGATCAGACTCCTGGAACTGCTCACCGGGCGGCCGGGCGCACCGCTGCTGCGGGCCCGCGCCACGGGCCGGCCGCTCCGCTCCGCGCTGCGCACCGCCCTGGGCGCGGCCGCCTCCCTGCGGCTGCGGGCCGCCGCCCGGTCCGGCGGGCTGTCGGTCTTCACCGCGATGCCCGTCCCAGCGGAGCTGGCGGCCGCCGTACGGCGCACCGGCGCGGAGCTGGTCGGCCACGACTTCGCCTGGCTGCGCGCCCAGCCGCTACGCGGGCCCCGCCCGGCCGAGCGCACCGTCGTGCTGGGCACCTCGCTGGTCCGCAACGGCCTGATCGACCGCGAGCACTATCTGTCGTGGCTGGCCGGCCTGGGCTCGGCCGGGCCGATCGCCTACTTCCCGCACCGGCGGGAGGACCCCGACGACCTGGCCCGGGTCAGGCGGCAGCCCGGCATCACCGTCTACGAGGGCGGCGGCCCCGCCGAGATGACCCTGCGCGGGCTGGCCGCGGAGCAGCGGGTGATCAGCCTGCCCTCCACCGCGGTCACCTCCCTGCGGGTCCTGCTCGCCGCGCGGGGCGTGCCCGTGGAGACGGTCGACGTCCCCGACGAGTGGTGGACCGCCCGGGCGGCCCCCTCGCTCCGCTCCCACCTTTCGATGTTCGCCCATCACGACACTGGAGTCACCGGTTGAAAGTCCTGGCCGTGGCCGACTCGGATTCCTACCTGAAGTGGGCCGCCTGCCTGCTCGGGGGCCTGCCCCCGGGCTGCACGGCGGAGCTGACGGTGATCCGCACCCCCATCACGCCGTCACCCGCCCAGATCCGCGCGGCCGTGTCCGGCTCGGCGGCCGAGCCGCCGGTGCTCTCCGCCCGCGCGCTGCGCCGTACCGCCGAGCGGTTCCGGCCGGACGCCGTGCTGGTCGCCTGCACCGGCCCCGTGGTGGACATCCTGACCGCCGAGGTGCTGGCCGGACTGTCCCCGCGGCCGGTGTTCGTCTCCGGGCTGCCCGGGATCTCGGTGCCCGCCACCGAGAAGGCGTGGCTGTTCCGCAGCGGGTGCGACCTGTTCGTGCTGCACAGCGGGCGGGAGGTCGAGGAGTTCTCCGAGGTCGGCCGCAGGCTCGGCGGGGGCGGCCAGGTGGGCCTGGCCCGGCTGCCCTTCCTGCGCCCCGGCGCGGACGCCGCGGCCGCGCCGGGACCCCGCGACCGGGTGGTGTTCGCCACCCAGGCCAAGGTGCCCAGGCGGCGCGGGGATCGCGAGCGCATCCTGCTGGCCCTGGCCGACCTGGCCGGGCGGCGGCCGGACCTCGACGTGGTCGTCAAGCTCCGCGCCCTGGCCGACGAGCGCCAGACGCACAACGAGCGCCACCACTACCAGCGGCTCTGGCAGGACCTCGGCGGGAGCCCCGGCGCGCTGCGCTTCGAGGGCGGGCCGATGCACGAGCACCTGGCCCGGGCGGCGGGCTTCGTCACGGTCAGCTCGACCGCGGCGCTGGAGGCCATCGCCCTGGGAGTGCCGCTGCTGGTGCTCTCCGACTTCGGGGTGAGCGCGGAGATGATCAACCTCGTCTTCGAGGGCAGCGGGGTGCTCGGCACCCTGGACGACCTGGCCGAGGGGCGCTTCCGCACGCCCGACGAGGCCTGGTGCGAGGCCAACTACTTCCACGGCGGCGGGGAGGACGACTGGACGAGCCGGCTGGTCTCCCTCGTCGGCCAGGCCCGCTCGGGCCGGCTCGTGCCCGCCCGGTCGCTGCTCGACGGCCCGCAGTACGCCGCCGCCCGCCGCCGTGCCCGCCTGCGGGTGGAGGTGCCGCCCAACGTGCTCCGGGTCGGCTACCGGGCCAAGCGGCGGATGCGCCGCTACCTGCGGGCGCTGGGCTGAGCCGCCCGCGGGCGCCGGACCGGGCAGGGGGCGCCGGTCGCCGCGCCGGCGGGGATGCTTAACTCGGTAGAGGCGCCGCACCGCGCCGGTGACCTGGGAGGCGAGAGCGACGAGGGGGTGGTCGCAGGTGTCCTCGGCCCACTCGGCGTCCGCGGCCTCCCCCGCCCCGCGTCCGGCGGTGCTGGAGGCCGCAGGCCTGCTCGACGCCCCCGTGCCCGCCCTGGAGCGGCTGTCCCGCCTGGCGGCCGGCCTGCTGGACGCGCCCGCCGCGCTGGTCTGCCTGGCGGACGGGCCGGAGCAGGTCGTCCTCGGCGCGGCGGGCCCCGCCGCGCCTCCGGCGGGACGGCGCAGGGCTCCGCTGCGGGACTCCGCCTGCGGGCGGGTCACCGCCACCGGCGCGCCGCTGGTCGTGTCCGGCACCGGTCCCGGCGGGCGCCCGGGCGGCGATCCGGCGCTCCCCGGCCTGGCGGCGCGGGCCTGCGCCGCCTTCCCGCTGCGCGCGCCCGGCGGCGGGGTGCTCGGGGCGCTGTGCGTGCTCGACACGGTCCCCCGCGGCTGGGACCGGTCCCAGCTGGAGACGGCCGAGGACGTCGCCGCGATGGCGGAGGCGGAGATCGCCTCCCGGCTGGCCGGCGGAGAGGCGCTGCTGTCGGCCCGGCGGGCGTGGCGGATCCTCGACCGCCACGGCGACGCCTCCGTCTCCGTCGACGCCGCGGGAACGGTGACGGAGTGGAACCGCGCGGCCGAGCGGCTGTTCGGCTGGTCGCGGGAGGAGGCCGTCGGCCGGGACGCCGGTGAGCTGATCGTCCCGGCGCGGCTGCGGCGGGCGTACCGCGAGGGACTGCGCCGGGTGCGGGAGACCGGCGGGCGGGCCGTGGCCGGCCGGCGGCTGGAGCTGACCGCCGCGGACCGGCACGGCGGGGAGTTCCCCGTGGAGGCGGCCGTCCAGGCCGATCCCGGGCAGGACCCGCCCGTCTTCCACGCCTTCCTGCACGACATCAGCGCGCGGCGGGCCGTACGGGAGCAACTGGAGCGGGACCGGACCTTCCTGGCGGCGCTGCTGGACAGCATCGAGGCCGGGGTGGCGGCCTGCGACGCCGACGGCCGGATCGTGCTGTTCAACCAGGCGATGCGCGACGTCCACCACCTGGGCGAGCAGCCCCTGGACGCCCGGGACTGGGCGGCGACCTACCACCTGTTCGCCCCGGACGGGCGCACCCTGCTGCGCCCCGAGGAGATACCGCTGGTGCGGGCGTTCGCGGGCGAACGGGTCGAGGGCCTGCAGCTGGTGGTCGCCGTGCCGGGCTTCCCGCCCCGCCGCTTCCTGGTCAACGGCCGGCCGATCGACACCCCCGACGGGCGGCGGCTGGGCGCGGTGGTGGCCATGCACGACGTCACCGGCCGGCACCGGGTCGAGGTCGTGCGCGACGTCCAGCAGGCGGTGGCGGAGGCGCTGGCGGACGCGGCCTCCGCCGAGGACGCCGCGGCGGGCGTGGTCGCCGCGATCACCGGGCGGCTGGGCTGGGCCTGCGGCGAGTACTGGCAGGCCGATCCCGGCGGCGACGCCGTCACCCGCCTCGTCTCGTGGACCGGGCCCGGCAGGGACCTGACGGCGTTCACCGGCGCCGGGCCGGTGACGTTCCGCTCCGGCGTGGGGCTGCCCGGCCTGGTGCACGCCACCGGCCGCGCGACGTGGATCCGCGACCTGCCGTCCGACCCGCGCGGCTTCGTCAGGCGGCGGGCCGCGGCGCAGGCCGGGCTGCACAGCGCCGCCGGGCTCCCGGTCCGCGGCGGCGGCGGGGGGACGCTGGGCGTGCTGGCCTTCTTCGCCGAGAGCGTCGAGGAGCCCGACGACGAGCTGCTCGCCCTGCTCGACGGGGCCTGCGCCGACCTGGGCCGCTACCTCGAACGCCGCCGCGCCGAGGAACTCGCCCTGGCCCTGGAGGCCAGCCGCCGGCGCGTCGACCGGATCGTCTCCCAGCTCAACGACTTCGTGTGGACCTACGAGATCGCCGACGGGGAGGTCCGCCCCGTGTTCGCCAGCTCGGAGGCGGGCGGGATCTACGGCGCCCCGCTGCCCGAGGGCGCCGACCCGCTCGCGCTCGTGCTCGCCCGGACGCCTCCGCAGGACCGGGCGGCCATCGAGGCCTACCTGGACGAGCTGCGGGCCGGCCGCCCGGCGCGGGTCGAGTTCCGCCTCACCGGGCTGGACGGCGTCACCCGCTGGATCTGGTCCAGGGCCGGGCCCCGCCGCGAGGGCGGCCGGCTCTTCGCCGACGGCATCTCCACCGACGTCACCGAGCAGCACCGGCTGGCCGAGGAGCGCGAGCGGCTGCTCGCCCGGGAGCAGGAGCAGGTCGACCGCCTGCGGGAGCTGGACCGGATGAAGGACGACCTGATGGCCCTGGTCAGCCACGAGTTGCGCTCCCCGATCGGCGCCGTGCGCGGCTACGTCGAGATGCTGCTGGACGACCCCTCGCTGACCGGCGAGCGCAGGCCGCTCGCCGGCGTCATCGACCGGGAGAGCGCGCACCTGCAGCGGCTGATCGACGACCTGCTCGACCTGGCGCGCTTCGAGGCCGGGCGGGCCGTCCTCGACCCGCGGCCGCTCTGCCTGGCCCGCCTGGTGCGCACCGCCGCCGACGCCCACCGGCCCGCCGCCGCCCGCAAGGGGCTCGGCCTCACCGTGGACGCGCCCGAGGACCTGCCCGTGCGGGCCGACCCGGTACGGCTCCGCCAGGTGCTGGACAACCTGCTGTCCAACGCCGTCAGATACACCCCCGAGGGCGGCTCCGTCCTCGTCACCGCGGACCGGCGGGGCGGTGGTGACGGCGGCGAGGCCGTCGTCACCGTCGCCGACACCGGCATCGGCATCCCGGCCGAGCAGTACCCGCGGCTGTTCACCCGCTTCTTCCGGGCCTCCACCGCCCGCCGGGCCGGGATCGAGGGCACCGGGCTGGGCCTGGCCGTCACCAAGGCGGTGGTCCAGGCGCACGGCGGCACCGTCACCGCCGCGCCCCGCGCCGGGGGCGGCACCGTCTTCACCGTCCGCCTGCCCGCCGAGCCGCCCGGGCGGGCCTGAGCGCGCCCGCACCGGGTTCCCCCGGGGCGGGCGCGCTCAGGAGAGCGCCCGCGACAGCCGGCGGCGCAGCCGGTCCAGGGCGCCGGAGGCGGGCGCGGGAGCCGGGGCGGGCAGCAGGCCGAGGGCGGACAGGCGCTGCCGCTTGAAGTGGCGGGCCGGGCCGTGGGCCTCCAGGTAGGCCGCGGCCTGCGCGCGCAGGTCGGGGTAGGCCTCGCTCTGCATGCAGTACCCGACCGCGTGGACCAGCGCCGCGACGTCCACCGGCGGAGGCTCCTGCAGCGACCCGTCCGCCCGGAGCCGGGGCAGCAGGACGTCGGCGATCGTGGCGGGCACGCGGTTGCTGTTCTCGTACGGCGCCAGCCGCTCCAGCACCAGCTCCGTGCCGGCGGTCGCCGCCGTCAGGCCGAACAGGCGCCGGGCGGTGACCAGGGCGGTGGAGAAGCACCCGACGACCGGCTCGGGGCGGAGCGCCGCGAAGTACGCCTCGGCCGGGACCGCCTCGTCCGCCACGGCGAGCCGGACGCCGAGCCCGGCGGCGGTCTCGCGGAGCCGCCGGGCGTGCCGCCGCCCGGCGGCCGGGTGCGGCTTGAACAGCACCGACGCGGCCCCCCGGGCGGCCAGCGCGCGCAGCATGTCCGCGTGCAGGCGGTCCTCCTCCTGCGGGGTGAGGACGCCCAGCGCCGACAGGTACTGCCCGAGGATCATCGCCGGGCCCGGCCCGGGACCGCCGGGCTCATCGACCGGTGGCGCCGGCATCTCGCCGAGGACGCGGCGGAAGGCGCCGTCGGAGACGACCTGCGGGCGCACGCCGTACTCCGACAGCAGCAGCGGGGCCAGGCCCGGCACCAGGTCGAGGTGGAGCAGGCGGGTGATCCGGCCGGCGATCTCGGCGGGGAGCGGGTCGCGGGTCGGGCCGTAGCTCATCAGCCCGTCGGAGTAGACCGTGACGGGGCAGTCCCGCAGCAGCCCGGTGATGGTCCGCGCCGGGGGGACCGCGACGGACTCCACGACCAGTTCGGCGATCCCGCCGTCCAGTCCCAGGTGGGAGCGGAGCAGCCGGCCCGCCATCGGGACCTCGACGACGCGGGCCCGCCACTCCGAGGGGTGCAGCGGGGCGATGATCTCGTTCCACGACCGCACCTCGTCGAAGCGGGAGCGGAGCGCGGCGAAGCCGGGGGCCTCGTCCAGGGCCGGAGTGATCTCCGGGACGGCCGCGTTGTTGGAGACCAGCAGGATCCGGCGGTCCTCGCGCGGCCCGAAGGCGCCCTCGTCCAGCGCGGCGGCCAAGGTCATCGCGCCGAACAGGGTCGAGGCGTAGAACACCCGCGTCCGTGCACTCACGACGCCTCCAGCAGCGCGCTCAGGACCGCCTCGCGGTCGGGGTCCAGCCTGACGGCGGCCGGCAGGTCCGCCGGGAGCCGGCGCAGCGCCTCGGCGCCGCGCCGTTCGAAGCGGGCGCGCAGCTCCGGCGGGAAGCGCTCGCCCAGCTCCAGGTGGTGGGCGAGCAGCGCGCGGAACTGGCGGGCCGCCTTCGGCAGGAACTCCTCCTCCAGGCCGTCGAAGACCAGGTCGAAGGCGTCGAAGAAGTGCAGCTGGCGCTCGTCGCCGACCTGGGTGAGCGAGCCGGTCACCATGCGCCGGTAGAAGAGCCCGGACAGGGAGACGACGGCGAACGAGGCGGCCTCGCGGTGCAGCCGCCAGATCCACGGCCGGTCCTCGGCGGTGTGCAGCCCTCCGGGGAAGGCCAGCAGGTCGCCGAGGTCGCGCCGGTAGATCCCGGCCCAGGCGTAGGGGTAGTCGACCATGGTCTTCGAGCGGGCGGGCAGGATGTGCTCGCGCGGCTTGAGCACCGTCCCGCGCAGCGCCAGCGGTGCCCGGTGCGGCACCCTGCGGCGCCCCTCCGCCTGGACGTGGTCCACCCGGACGAAGTCGCAGCCGAGGTGCTCGATCGCGCCGACGAGGTCCGCGAGGTAGCCGGGGGCGAGCCAGTCGTCGCCGTCCAGGAAGCTCACGTAGCGGCCGGAGGCCAGCGAGAGCCCGAGGTTGCGGGCGTCGGCCAGGCCCACCGGGGTCTCGTTGCGCAGCACGACGAGGCCCGGCAGGTCGTCGCGGAAGTCCTCGATCACCTGCGCCGTGCCGTCCGCGGACCCGTCGTCCACGACGATGAACTCGAAGTCGGCGCGCGCGTTGCGCGCCAGGGAGGCGAGCGCGTCGCCGATGTAGGGCTCGGCGTCCCGGACCGGGACGACGACCGACAGTCTGATCAAGGTCTTCCTCAGGGATCTGCGCCGCGGACGCCCCGACGGTAGCGGTCACCGGCGGGCCCGGGCTGAACGCGGCCGTACGCGCCGGTGAACATCCGGGAACGCCCGGCGTGCCGCGCGCCGGGCGTTCCCGCCGGGCGGGGGGCCGCGCAGGAGGGGCGGGGCGGAGGGGCGGGCGGGAGCGGGGGGGGGGGGGGGGCGCCGTCCCCCGCTCCCGGGTGCGGGCCCCTGCCGGGGCCCGCGTCTTTCAGACGGTGACGCGGCGCAGCCGGGCCTTGGGGGCCTGCTCGCCGGGGAAGACCCGCTTGACGCCGTCACCGAGCGCGGTCTCGATGATCCGGATGTCGCGGACCAGGTGCTCCAGCCCGGCCGGCTCCAGCGAGGCGGCGTGGTCGGAGCCCCACATCGTGCGGTCCAGGGTGATGTGCCGCTCCACGGTCACCGCGCCCAGCGTGACGGCCGCCAGCGAGATCTGCAGGCCGCGCTCGTGGCCGGAGTAGCCGACGGGCACGCCGTACCGCTCCTGGAGGGTGGTGATCGTGCGGAGGTTGGCCTCCTCCGGGGGGAGCGGGTAGGTCGAGGTGGCGTGCATCAGCACCAGCTTCGAGGTGCCGAGGATCTCCACCGCCCGGTCGATCTCCTCCAGCGTGGACATGCCGGTGGACAGGATGACCGGCTTGCCGGTCGCGGCGAGCGCGCGGAGCAGCTCCAGGTCGGTCACACTGGCCGAGGCGACCTTGTGCGTGACGACGTCCAGGGACTCCAGGAACTCCACCGACGGCACGTCCCACGGCGAGGCGAACCAGTGCAGGCCCCGCGCGGCCGAGTAGCGGGCGATCTCCGTGTACTCCGGGAGGCCGAACTCGGTGCGGATCTTGTACTCCATGTAGGTCATCTCGCCCCACGGCGTCTGCCGGATCTGGTCGCGCTGCTCCGGCGGGACGCAGATCTCCGGGGTCCGCTTCTGGAACTTGACCGCCTGGCAGCCCGCGTCCGCGGCCACGTCGATCAGCCGCCGCGCGATGTCCAGGTCGCCGTTGTGGTTGATGCCGATCTCGGCGATCACGTAGACCGGCTGCCCGGCGCCGACCAGCGCGTCGCCGATCCGGACGGGCGGGACCGCCGGGGCGGGCGCGGGGCGCGGCGCCACGAGCAGATCCGCCCGCGGCGCCGGTGCCGCCGCAGGGCCGGCCGCGGCCGCCGCGGTCTCGGTGCGGGCCGCCAGCACCCGGTCGCACAGCTCCCGTACGGCCCCCGCCCCGCCCGGCCGGGTCAGCACGACCCGCGCCGCGGCGCGCACCCTCGGGTGGGCCTCGGGGACCGCGACGGGCCAGCCGACGTCGCTCATCGGGCCGAGGTCGTTGACGTCGTTGCCGACGTAGGCGACGCGCGCCGGGTCCAGGCCCTCGATGGCCAGCCAGTCGCGCAGCACGGTCCGCTTGTCGGTCAGGCCCTGCAGGACGGGCACGCCGAGCTTGCGGGCGCGGGCCGAGACCACCGGGTTGCGCTCGGTGGACATGATCATGATCTTGACGCCGGAGCGGCGGAGCAGGGAGACGCCCATGCCGTCGGAGCGGCTGACCGCGACCATCTCGCGGCCGTCCTCGTCGACGTAGGCGCGGTCGTCGGTGTGCACCCCGTCGAAGTCGGTGATCACCGCGTCCACGTCGATCGGCTCCGGCAGGTCCACGAACGGCGCCAGCGCCCGGACGATCTCCAGGTCCTCGGGGGTGTCCACCTCGACGGCGTGCCGCGACGGCACCGGCTGCACGGCGACCCGGCCGAAGAAGCGGTGCCCGTGCTCGCGCAGGCCGCCGGCGCGCATCGCGTAGAACGCGCCGGTCTCGCGGTAGTGCGGCTCGCGGTCCTGGCGGCGCGGGCGGAAGGACGGGTCGTGGTTCACCCCGGCCCCGGCGGCGTCCCACAGGAACTCGTGCGTCTCCAGGCCGGAGAAGACCACGTCGGCGTCGCCGTCGAGGACCTTCGCGATCGCGGCGTCCAGGTCGGCCGGGTCGATGAACGCGCTGGTGCACTGGACGAGGAGGACCACCTCGGGGCTGCCGGCCAGCCGGTCGAGCGCGTGCAGCACGGCCGACTCGCTGGAGGCCTCCGCGCCGCTCAGCTCGCCGGGCCGGTCGACCACCTCGGCCCCGGCGGCGCGGGCGGCCTCCGCGATCCCCTCGTGGTCGGTGCTGACCACGACCCGGTCGATCAGCTCGGCCCGGACGCAGGCCCTCACCGCACGGGCGACCAGGGGAGTTCCGCCCACGGGGGCCAGGTTCTTCAGCGGGACGCCCGCCGAACCTCCACGGGCGGGGATGACGGCCAGGACTCGCAAGGTGACTCCTCTTACCTACGGCAAAAGCCCCTGAGCTGGGGTATCCGGAACGCTAGCCACGGGGGTGACCGGTAAGGGGTGCCTGAGTTGAACGCCCAGAGTCGGCCGTCTTAACACTTACGGATGATCGCGGGTGCCGCGGGAGAGGGAGTCGCCGGGGAACTCGCCGCATATCCATGACGATATTTCCGATTTAAGACGAAAAATGGTGATATGTGAAATCGGGCGCGAAAAGAAGCGCCGCGGACGGCGTGAGCCGGTCCGCGGCGCTCTTCTGATCCGAGACGGGTTTCTACTGGGTGTAGCTGTCCCGCCCACGGTCGGACACGTCCCGAGCGGTCTCCCGGGTGGCGTCCTTGGCCTTCTTGGCGCTCTCCTTGGCCTTGCCCTTGGCCTGCTCGGCGCGGCCCTTGGAAGCCATGCCCTCGTTACCGGTCATCTTGCCGGCGGCCTCCTTGGCCTTGCCCCGCATCTGATCGAAGTTGGTCATCTCTGCTCCCCCGTTGAAATGACAGGATTGTCGGTGGAAGTCATAACCGGACAATCGCGGTACTAATCGTGATCTAGGCATCTTTAGGGCGAGGAACACCGCTCGCAGATATCCGATTTCCCACTTCGAGGGAGAACACCGGGCGAATCCATGGAAAAGCGCGGCGCGGCGCGTCGCCCGTGGCCCGCGGATCCGGCCCGTCCGTCCCGCGGCCGCCCGATCCGTGGACGTCCGCTCCGAGGTCCGCCCCGCGGCCGCCGCCGGCGCCCCGTGGTCCCGTCCGGTCCTGTGGCCACAGGTCCGGTCCCGCGGCCGCCGCCGGCGCCCCTCGGTCCCGGGCGGCGGCCGCCGTACCGTGCCGCAGCCGGGTGAACGCCACCTGCGCGGTAGCAAACTTGGACAATTCAATATCTTGTATCGTTCGTGTTTGTGGCGGTAAGGTGTGGCGCCATGATCGCGCCTATGACCCCGGCCGCGGAGGAACTGCGCGGTGCCGGCCTGCGGGTGACGGCCGCCCGTGTCGCACTGCTCGAGACCGTCCGGGACGGTGACCACCTCGACGTCGAGGCGATCGCCTCCGGGGTGCGCGATCGCGTCGGCCGTGTCTCCCTCCAAGCCGTGTACGAGGCGCTCCACGCGCTGACCGCGGCGGGACTCATACGCCGCATCGAACCGGCCGGCAGCCCGGCCCGGTTCGAGGGACGCGTCGGTGACAACCACCACCACGCCGTGTGCCGCTCGTGCGGCGCCGTCGCCGACGTGGACTGCGCGGCCGGTCGGGCGCCCTGCCTGGCCCCGTCCGACGACCACGGCTTCTCGATCGACGAGGCCGAGGTCATCTACTGGGGCCTGTGCCCCGGCTGTTCCACCACCCGAAACTCCTGAGCACCCTGATCTGCCTAGCCGAGAAGGATTCCCATGACCGAGAACCACGACGCGATCGTCACCGACCCGAAGACGGAGGGCGACGGCGGCGGCTGCCCGGTCGCGCACGGGCGCGCCCTGCACCCGACCCAGGGCGGCGGAAACCGCCAGTGGTGGCCCGAGCGGCTCAACCTGAAGATCCTCGCCAAGAACCCCGCCGTGGCCAACCCCCTCGGCGAGGACTTCGACTACGCCGCGGAGTTCCAGACCCTCGACCTGGCGGCCGTGAAGCGTGACATCGCCGAGGTGCTGACCACCCCCCAGGACTGGTGGCCGGCCGACTACGGCCACTACGGCCCGCTCATGATCCGGATGGCGTGGCACAGCGCCGGCACCTACCGGATCAGCGACGGCCGCGGCGGCGCCGGGGCCGGCCAGCAGCGCTTCGCCCCCCTCAACAGCTGGCCGGACAACGCCAACCTCGACAAGGCCCGCCGCCTGCTGTGGCCGGTCAAGAAGAAGTACGGCCGCAAGATCTCCTGGGCCGACCTCATGATCCTCGCCGGCAACGTCGCCCTGGAGACGATGGGCTTCAAGACCTTCGGCTTCGCCGGCGGCCGCGAGGACGTCTGGGAGCCCGACGAGGACGTCTACTGGGGCCCGGAGACCACCTGGCTCGGCGACGAGCGCTACAGCGGCGACCGCGAGCTCGAGGACCCCCTCGCCGCGGTCCAGATGGGCCTCATCTACGTCAACCCGGAGGGCCCGAACGGCAACCCGGACCCGCTCGCCTCGGCCCGCGACATCCGCGAGACGTTCCGCCGGATGGCGATGAACGACGAGGAGACGGTCGCCCTGATCGCGGGCGGCCACACCTTCGGCAAGACCCACGGCGCCGGCCCGGCCGACCACGTCGGCCCCGACCCCGAGGCCTCCCCGATCGAGCAGCAGGGCCTCGGCTGGAGGAGCACCTTCGGCACCGGCAAGGGCGGTGACACGATCACCAGCGGTATCGAGGTCACCTGGACGAACACCCCCACCCAGTGGGACAACAGCTTCTTCGAGATCCTGTTCGGCTACGAGTGGGAGCTGACCAAGAGCCCCGCCGGCGCCCACCAGTGGAAGCCGAAGGGCGACGCCGGCGCCGGCACCGTCCCCGACGCCCACGACCCGGCCAAGCGCCACGCCCCCGGGATGACGACGGCCGACCTCGCGCTCCGGTTCGACCCGGTCTACGAGCAGATCTCGCGGCGCTTCCTGGAGAACCCCGACGAGTTCGCCGACGCCTTCGCCCGGGCGTGGTTCAAGCTGACCCACCGCGACATGGGCCCGGTCGCGCGCTACCTCGGCCCGGAGGTCCCCGGCGAGGTGCTGCTCTGGCAGGACCCGCTCCCGGCGCGGACGTACGAGCTCGT
Organism: Planomonospora alba; assembly: GCF_039534085.1. Classification (NCBI taxonomy): domain Bacteria; kingdom Bacillati; phylum Actinomycetota; class Actinomycetes; order Streptosporangiales; family Streptosporangiaceae; genus Planomonospora; species Planomonospora alba. The sequence goes on along the minus strand of NZ_BAAAUT010000021.1, from coordinate 71,406 downwards.
CGACGCCGACGACATCGCCGCCCTCAAGGGCAGGGTCCTGGAGTCGGGCCTGTCCGTCTCCGACCTGGTGTTCACCGCGTGGGCCTCGGCCGCCTCCTTCCGCGGCAGCGACAAGCGCGGCGGCGCCAACGGCGCGCGCATCCGCCTGGAGCCGCAGAGCGGGTGGGAGGCCAACGACCCCGACCGGCTGGCGACGGTGCTGCGCACCCTGGAGGGCATCCAGGAGGCGTTCAACGCCGCCCAGACCGGCGGCAAGCGGGTCTCGCTGGCCGACCTGATCGTGCTCGCCGGGTGCGCCGCCGTCGAGAAGGCGGCCAAGGACGCCGGCTTCGACGTCCGGGTCCCCTTCACCCCGGGCCGCGTGGACGCCTCGCAGGAGCAGACGGACGTGGAGTCGTTCGCCGCGCTCGAGCCGACCGCCGATGGGTTCCGCAACTACCTCGGGAAGGGCCACCGGCTGCCGGCCGAGTACCTGCTGATCGACCGGGCGAACCTGCTGAACCTGAGCGCCCCCGAGATGACGGTCCTGGTCGGCGGCCTGCGCGTCCTGGGCGCGAACCACCGGCAGTCGCGGCTCGGCGTCTTCACCGAGACCCCCGGCGCGCTGACCAACGACTTCTTCGTCAACCTGCTCGACCTGGGCACGGAGTGGAAGCCGGTCTCCGAGGACGAGAACACGTTCGAGGGCCGCGACCCCGCCACGGGCGAGGTCAAGTGGACCGGCAGCCGCGTCGACCTCGTCTTCGGCGCGAACTCCGAGCTGCGCGCGCTCGCGGAGGTCTACGCGAGCGACGACGCGAAGGAGAAGTTCGTCAACGACTTCGTCGCGGCGTGGGACAAGGTCATGAACCTCGACCGGTTCGACCTCTCCTGATCACGGTGTCCGGGCCGGCCCGCGAGGGCCGGCCCGGACCTCCCCGTCCCGCCTGTGCGCCGGAGGACTCCCGGTGCGCGCTCGCCTGCCGCTCCGGCGGTGCTCAGGGCCGGTGCGCGTCGGGGACGCGGTCGGGAAGGAGCGGCGTCCCGCCGGTGTCCGGGGAGCCGAGCGGGGCCGGAGGAGCGTCGGCGGGCGCGCCGCCGTCGGGCAGGTCGTGCTGGGTGAACATGTCGATGAGCAGCCGGACGGGCAGGTTCGCCTCGGTCGGATAGCGGAAGCTGCGATCGGGGTTGAGGGTGTAGTGGTTGCGGCGGCCGACTCTGTTGCGGCTCAGATAGCCCTCCTGGTGCAGGTCGGACACGATGCCCTGCACCGCGCGCTCGGTGATGCCGATGCGGTCGGCGATGTCGCGCAGACGGGCGTGCGGATCGCGGGCGATCTCCACCAGCACCCGGGCGTGGTGGGTCAGGAACGTCCAGGTGGAGGCAGGCTCCCCGGAGCTGCTCATAGCCATGTCATGTCTTTCGGGCCGGCCGGTTCGGCGGGGTGGTAACGCAGGTCCAATGTCTCTACCATAAGATCTTACCGGAAATGAATTTCCGGTATACTCCTTCTCGAAACGGCCTGCGGGTGAGATGATGTCAGTCGACCGGTCTCCCTCCCTGAGCGGAGGTCCACGTGCCTGCTCTCCATCTCCGGTGCATCCGCCCGCCCTCGCGGGGCGCCGTCGGTCCCGTCGTACCCCTGTCCGCGGCGTCGTGACCGTCCGGCAGGGAAACGCCCTCGGCATCCCCGAACCCTCCGGCGCCGTCGACGCCGTCCTCTACGCCGATCACCGGCTGCGCCTGACCTACCGCCCCGCACCCGGTCCGGCCCTCGTCCGGCTGAGCGGTGAGATCGACGCCACCAACCGCGCCGCGCTGGAGGAGACGCTGGCCCGCGCCGGGTACGGCGGCGACCGTCTCCTGATCGACGCCGGGCGGCTGCGGTTCATCGACACCGGTGGGATGCGCCTGCTGGCGCGCCTGTGGCGCACGGGCGCGGTCCGCCTGATCCACGTGCCTCCCTGCATGCGCCGCCTGGCGGATCTGCTGGACCTGCCACTGCGCGATGACGCCCTGGACGGGGTCGCGGAGGACGACCTCCACCCGCCGCGACAGGGATAGACCGACACAGACCCCGGACGCGTTTGGGCCGCCCGCCGCCGGGCAGTCGCCGTGTCGAGGGGAGAGGATGCGCCCGGGTACGGCAGAGCCCGGGCGCTGCCGAGGACGCGGCCGCGTGGTGGCGCGGCCGCGTCCGCGCTTTTCGGCGGGCGGCCCGGCGGAGAACGGTCCGCCGGGCCGCGCCCGCGCCGTCCACGGGGGCGGGCGCTCCCCGTGGGAGCGGGCCCGCCCCGGGCGGTCAGCGCCAGGTGTCGTCGCGGGTGACGGTCCCGCCGGACGGGGTGGTGAAGGAGCGGTTCGGGTCGCTCTCCCAGGTCACCGAGCCGTCGGGGTTCTTCTTGATGTACTTGTAGGAGATCGTCCGCCCGGCCGGCAGGTTCACCGTGGCCCTCCAGACCGGGTAGGCGGCGGAGGACAGGGCCACCGCGTTCGCCGGGTTCCAGGAGCCCAGCTCGGGGACGTCGCCGACGACGAAGACGTTCTGCCCCCAGGAGGTGGTCGCGTTCACGCCGAAGGACGCGGCGACCCCGCCGGGGCTGACCGTCGGGGAGGGGCTCGGCGAGGGCCCGCCGGTGTGGACGGCGACCGCGCTCTTGGCGGGCACGGTCACGGTCGCCCTGCCGCTGCCGTCCACGGTCACCGAGCCGCTCCCGGCGGCGTTGGCGTAGGTCCCGGCGGGCAGGCCGGTGGTGAAGGCGCGGGTCACGGAGCCGCTCCCGTTGTTGATCGCGACCCAGCCCTTGCTTCCGCGGCTGAAGGCGATCAGGTTGTCGCCGTCGTCGTACCAGTTGGCGACAGGGGTGCCCGAGACCGCCCGGTGGAAGCGCACCATCCCGGTCATCTGCCGGTGGAAGCAGGTCCAGCGGCCGTTGCCGCAGTCGGTGTCGGTGACGAAGCCGCCGCCCGCCGACGGCGGGCCGGCCTCCTTGTCGCTCCAGGTGAAGCCGGAGTAGACGCGCGGCGTGCCGTACGGCCAGGCCAGCATGAAGACGTTGGCCAGCCTGTAGGCGGCGCCGTGCTTGTAGGTGAGCGTGGAGCCGTTGCGCTCGGTGTCGTGGTTGTCGACGAACGTCACGGCCCTGTCGCTCGGCACCGACAGGCCCCAGCTCTGCCCGAACGTCTCCAGCCAGTGGATCTGCCCGGTGAACTGCTCCTTCAGCTTGCGGCCGAAGACGAACTCGTGCACGTCGCCGATCCCGGTGTACTGGCTCGGCTGGACCTTCTCGCCCGCGCCGTGGATGACCTCCAGGTGCAGGTACGGCGAGCCGGTCAGCCTCGACTTGATCGCCGCCAGGTCGTCGGGGTGGACGTGCTTGGCCGCGTCGACGCGGAAGCCGTCCACGCCGAGCGAGGTGAGCCTGTTGAGCCAGCCGGCGATCTGGTCGCGCACGTACGCGGAGCCGGTGTTCAGGTCGGCCAGGCCGACCAGCTCGCAGTTCTGCACCCGCCAGCCGTCGTTCGTGTAGTCGGCGTCGTTGATCGTGCAGGCGGGCGAGTGGAAGTCGGCGGCGGAGTAGAGCCCCGGATAGGTGTACTTGCCGAAGGAGTAGCCGCCGTAGCTGGTGCTGCCCTGGCCGGTCATGTGGTTGACGACCGCGTCGACGTGGACCTTGACGCCCGCGTCGTGGCAGGACTTGATCATTCTCTTGAAGGCGTTCTCGTCGCCGAACTTGCTGGTGAGCGCGTAGCGGGCGGGCTGGTAGACGTCCCACCAGACCGAGCCGCCCTTGCTCATCGAGTCGTGCGGCGGGGAGACCTGGACGGCGCCGTACCCGGCGGGGCCGAGCACCTCGGTGCACTCGCGCGCCACCGAGTTCCAGTTCCAGCTCCAGAGCTTGACGATGGGGGCGGTGCCGGCCGGGGGCGCCGCCTGGGCGGCGGTGGGGCCGAGCGCGGCGGGCGTGAGCAGGGCGGCGCAGGTCAGCACGCCCAGCGCCGCGGCGGTGAGGGGTTTGTAGGATCTCATGGTCGGGGCCTCCAGGAGAGTTGGACGGGTTCCCGTGCCGGGCCGGGTGCTGCAACACCCGGCCCGGCGGTCTGCGCCCGGTCCGCCGGGGCGGCGGCCGGTGGGACGGTGTCCGGCCCGCGGTGAAATCGCTTTCCGGACGGTTCCCGGATCCGCCCGGCCTTTTCGGACCGGGCGGATCGGGGTCGGGGACGGATCCTCAGGACCGCACGAAGACGGCGACCGTACGGGCCGGGACCGTCAGCGTGCCGGTGCCCGCGTCGAAGCGGGCCTGCTTGACGACGGCGTCGCCGCCGCCGGCCTGGACGGGGTGGAGGGCGACCTGGGCCCCCTTGAGAGCGGCCACGGTCTGCGGCTGCTCCTGCGGGGTCGCGTTGAAGACGACGGTGATCGACTTCCACGTCGGGTCGATCCCGGAGGCGTCCAGGTGCATGGTCACGACACCCGGGGTCTCCGCGGTGCCGCTGGTCGGGAAGGACAGCCGCTTCTGCACCTCGGCCAGGGAGCCGAGCGCGAAGACGGGGGAGGAGGAGCGGATCCGCAGCAGCTCGCCGTACCGGGCCCGGGCGGCCTCGATCGCGTCGCAGTCCGGCTTGAGCGCCGGGTCGGCCAGGAGCGGCCGGGCGTAGGGCCACTTGTCGGAGTTGTCGGCCTTGGGGGGCAGGCCCGCGCCGAAGCCGTTGCCCTGCGCGCAGTCCCACAGCAGCCGGTTGAACCAGTCGCCGGAGTCGTAGGAGTTGCGGTCGAGCGACTTGGAGCGGAGCCGTTCGCTGCCGGCGTGCACGAACGCGGTGCCCTGGGCCAGCACGCCGGTCGCCAGCGAGAGCGACTGCATGCGCACCCGGTCGGCCATGGCGGTGGCCTGCGGCAGCTTGTAGGCCAGCGCGTCGAAGAGCGTCTCGTTGTCGTGCGCGTCCACGTAGGTCACGGTCTCGCCGGGGGCGGCGGCGTACCCGGCCGGGGAGCCGTTGTAGTCGATCTGGGAGCCCTTGACCTCCTTGCCGGACGAGGCGGTGAAGGTGTAGTCGCGCAGGTTGCCGGCCAGGCCCAGCTTGATCAGGTCCTGGTAGGCCAGCAGGCGGGCCCGCTGCTGCTCGGCGGTGCCGTTGGCGGGCGAGCCGTTGGGGTCGCCCGCCAGGCCGGAGCCGAAGCCCTGGACGCGGGGGTCGGCGTCGAACGGGCCGCCGCCGCGCACCGCGTCGCGGAGCCGGTCGCTGAACGTGCCGATCCCGGTCCCGGCCAGGTTCGCCTGGGTGGCCTGCTCGAAGCGGGCGCCGTCGGCGACCTCGCCGAAGTTCCAGCCCTCGCCGTACAGGATGATCGACTTACCGTCCACGCCGTCCTTCTCGGGCGTCAGCGCGTCGAGGGCCTTCCGGACGGCGAGCATGTTCGCCTTCGGGTGGTGGCCCATCAGGTCGAACCGGAATCCGTCGATCTTGTACTGCCTCGCCCAGGTGACGACGGAGTCGACGACCAGCCTGCCCATCATCGTGTGCTCGGGCGCGGTGTTGGCGCAGCAGGTGGAGGTGGCCACGGCGCCGTCGTCCAGCAGCCGGTGGTAGTAGCCGGGCACGATCCGGTCGAGGACCGAGGTGGGGTCCTGCCCGGCGGCGTGGGCGTGGTTGTAGACCACGTCCATGACCACCCGCAGGCCGGCGCCGTTCAGGCTCGCGACCATGCCGCGGAACTCCCTGATCCGCGCGGCGCCGTCCGGCTCGGAGGCGTAGGAGCCCTCCGGCACGGTGTAGTGCAGCGGGTCGTAGCCCCAGTTGAAGCCGTCCTTCGCGGCGACGGCCGCCACGCACTCCTGCTGCCGTTCGGAGTCGGCGGGCAGCGCGGCCAGGTCGCAGTCCGGCTCGGCCCGGTCGGCCCTCCGCTCCGGGATCGTCGCGATGTCGAAGACCGGCAGCAGGTGCACGTGGGTCAGGCCGTCCTCCGCGAGGGAGCGCAGCTCCCTCATCCCGGCGGACTCGCCGGTGAAGGCGGCGTAGGTGCCGCGCCGCCCCTCCGGGACCGTCGCGTCGGAGGCGGAGAAGTCGCGCACGTGCAGCTCGTAGACCGCCGCCTTCTCCTGCGGTACGGCCGGCGGCTTGGCCAGCGAGGTCCAGCCGTCGGGCCGCAGCGAGCGGTCGGACAGGTCCACCAGGTGGCTGCGGACCGAGTCGGCGGCCAGCGAGACGCTGTAGGGGTCGGTCACCTCGTTGGTGACGACCTTCCCGGCGGCGGGGGAGTAGACCGTGACGAGGAAGGTGTAGTAGCGCCCCTTCCAGGAGGGCAGCCCCCGCACCGACCAGACGCCGGTGGCGTCGTCGCGGCGCATCGCGTGCACCTCGCGCCGGTCCGAGGCCGGGTCGCGGTAGAGCGCCAGCTCGACCTCGTGCGCGGTCGGCGCCCACACCGACAGGCGGGGCAGCGCGCCGGAGGCGTCCGGGCCCAGCTCGGCCGTCGCCGCCCTGGCGTAGACGTCGTCGAGCACGCCGGGCAGCTGCACGCCGGTCGCGGTCAGCAGCGCGCCGGAGGCGTCCCGCTCGACCGCCACGACCTGCCCGCGCAGCGCCTCGGTGACCAGGTCGGCGTCGCGCGGGTCCACGGTGAGGGCGGCGTGGCCGGCCAGGTGCGGCCATTTGGCCTTCTGCGCGTCGGTCAGCGCGCCGGGGTTCAGGCGGACGACCCGGTGGGAGCCGGTCAGCTCGCCCTTGGCGACCGCGATGCCGCCCGTGGCGGAGAACGCCAGCGAGTAGCGGAGCGAGGCCGACGGCTGGACCTTCCAGGCGACGGTGGCCCGGTCGATCCAGTGCGCGGAGGACTTCGACAGGTCGGCGTCCGCGCCCCGGGCGGCCGCCTGCGGCAGCACGTGGCCCTCGGTGGCCGCGACCCGCCAGACCTCGTGGCCGTCCGCGGCCAGGTCGAGCGCCTGGTCGGCGGGCAGGTCCTTGTCATCGCCCTTGTGGATGATGTAGCTCACGTTCTTCGCCCCCTCGGCCAGGGGCACGCGGTAGTGGACGCCGAAGCCGTCCCTGCCTGCGGGCATCAGCGGCTGCGCCCACTCGGTGGGCTGCGCCACGTCGCCCCACAGGTGCAGGCCCCAGCCGTCGTAGTTCCCGTCGGGCCGGTGGTAATGCAGGATCGCGACGTTCTCGGCGGCGGCGCGGGAGGTGTGGACCGTCTCCGAGCCGGAGACGACGTAGGCGTCCGGCCGGGCGGCCGGCAGGAACGACTGGTCGGGGCCGGGATCCTTGGTGTCGCCTTTGTGCACGATGTAGTTGACCGGGACCGAGGCGTTCTTCAGCGGGACCCTCCAGAACGCGCCGTAGGAGTCGGTGCCGTCCGGCGGGCGCGGCGACGCCCACTCGGTGGCCGCGCCGTCGGCCAGGCCGTCGCCCCACAGGTGCAGGCCCCAGCCGTCGTAGTCGCCGTCGGCGCGGCGGTAGTGCACGGTCGCGTACCCCTGGGCGGCGGCCCGGGAGGCGTGGGCGCCGTCCTGGCCCTGCGCCAGCCAGACCTCGCCGGTCTTGGCCGGGTCGACGATCCGGTCGCCGCCGTCCTTGTCGTCGCCCTTGTGGGCGATGATCCCGACCTCGCGCGCGCCGGGCTTCAGCCTGATCCACGCGAAGCGGCCGTAGGCGTCCTCACCGGTCAGCGCGAGCGGCTGCGCCCACTCGGTGGGCCGCTCGACGTCGCCCCAGACGTGCAGGCCCCAGCCGTCGTAGTCGCCGCCGGGGCGGTTGTAGTGCACGACCAGCCAGTCGCGCCGCACCGCGCCGGGCTCTTCCGGCTCGGGCTCGGCGCCGACGACCGCCTCCGCGCCCGCCGCGGCGAAGCGGCCCGCGGAGTCCTTCACGACCGCCCGGTAGGCGATCTTCGTGCCGGCCGGGACGCCCGTCAGGTCGTGGAAGACCCGGAAGGTACGGCCGGCCGCCGTGGCGTTCGGCGCGTCGTCGGTGCCGAGCACCTTCCACTTCCCGTCGCCGACCTTGGCCGCGAAGGTGACCTGGTCGAAGCCGGTGCCGGGCACGGTCGCGGTGACCGGGACCCGGCCGTCGCCGGCGGCGCCGCGGATCTCGGCGCCGGGCAGCGCGATGGAGACGGCCGGGGCCGCGGTGGGCCTGGCGAGGCGGGCCGCGGCCTTGTAGACCACCGCGGAGAGCGCGGGCACGGTGACCGCGATCCTGCTGTCCGCGCCGGAGGTGACCGCGGCGGCGGCATCGCCGTACACCTTGGTGAAGGCCGTGCCCGCGGAGAAGGTCGGCACGGCCACGCTCGCCGGCTGCTCGGCGTTGTTGACCGCCACGACGTACTCGACCTGCTCCTTGGCGCGGATCCGGGAGAAGGCGTAGACGCCGCCGGAGGCCAGCCGCTCGATCTGGGCGCCGTCGGCCAGCGCCGGGTGGGCGTCGCGGAGCTTCGCCAGCGCGGCGATGCCCCGGTAGAGCGGGTGGGAGGTGTCGTAGTTGTCCCGGGCGTGGGTGGCGTCGGTGCCGATCAGGTCGTCCGAGAGGTAGCTCTCGGTCGCCGAGGCGAACATGGGCTGGCGGGCGTCCTGGTCGCCGCCCTTGCCGGTGAAGCCCTGCTCGTCGCCGTAGTAGAGTCTATAACGGGCTTCTGACCAGCGGAAACGCGAACGTGCGCGAGGACCAGGACGACGCGGGCCCCCGCCGGCTCCGGCCGGAGCGGATCTCTTCCGACTTGCGGAGACTTCCGACTTGCGAATACGGTCGGGCCAGTCAGCAAGAGCAAGACCCGGAGGGGCCCCCGTGCTTCGCGTTCACAAGTCGCACCCTGACAGCGGTTTTACGATCATCGCTAACGGTGCGTTGCAGGATGCCCGGCTGTCGCTACTCGCCCATGGATTGCTGTCCTACCTCCTGTCACTCCCCGAGGGGGCCGACTGCGACACTCCGGCACTTGCCCGGAAGTTCCCCGAGGGGAAGCGGGCTATCGATCTCGCGAAGGCGGAGCTTCGCGCTCTCGGCTACATGATCACGACCCGGCGTCAGAACGATCGGGGACAGGTCGTAACCGACGTTGACGTGTTCGATGTCCCGCAGACTGCGGAGTCTTCGCATGTCAAACCGATGCCCGACGCCCCGGGCATCGGTCAGCCGGTCACCAGCCAACCGGACTCCGGGTCCGCGGACAGTACCCCTAACGGGGTAAAGAACTCCAAGAAAGAAACAACCCCCACCCCTGCCGCTCCGGTCATCCCGCTTCGCCGCAGGGCTGAGAGCCCCGTAGAAGCTCCGAAGGCCGGGAGGGCGGGTTTCTCTGCCGAAGATCCGGAAAATCTCGCCTGTGTGGATCTCATGGCCCGTATCGGCCAGGCAGAGCCGATGCTTCGTATCGGGGTAGGCGAGATGCCGCGGGTCGTTCCGCTGATCCGAGAGTGGAAGGTGCGCGGGGCTTCCGATGGTGAGATCCGGCGAGTCCTGGTGAGCGGTCTCCCGGCCGATGGGGTTCGTAACGCTATGGGTCTGATCGTTCACAGGCTGACTACGAAGATGCCGCCCATGCCTGCCCCGAAGGTGGAGCGTGTACACCGCGAAGAGTGTGGATGGTGCGGGAGACCCGTGCCTGTCGGGGCTGTCTGCCGGCATGGCGAGCCCGCGAAGGCTAAGACCGACGCTGATTACGACCGGGCCGACAGGGGACTCGCCGCGGCCCGTGCCGAACTCGCCCGCCGGGGTCTGATTCCTACGGGCAAGTAAGGTAAGCTGAACAAGTCGGAAGCGGGACCGGGGACCCCGGTCCCGCCGGACTGATCGGGGTAATGTGATCACATCTGACGTTGCGTCCGACGCCGGAGGGTAGAGAAGTGACGTTTAGTAGGCAGCGAGTAAGCCGCGAGGATATTAGGCGGCTAATCGCAAGCGGCAAGCCTTATGGGGATATCGCGACGGAACTAGGCTGTTCCTACAGCACGGTTGCACATGCCGCGAGAGAGCTAGGCTTCGGCCGCGCTTTGCTTAGCCATAAAAACGCTATCCCGTGGAAGCTTCGGCGAGAGCACCAAAAGACTATGCCCGCGGACTACCTTCGCGAGCTTTCCCGAATGGAACAGGGGCGGCCGGCAACCGACCCTTACAAGCGGGCTACTGCCGTTTCATGGGCACAGCGCTTGCTAGAGCAGGGGCTAGACGTGTCCTATGACCCGAAGGCAGGACCTTCCGAGTTCTGTCCCGCCGGGGGCTTTCACACTGTGGACGCTTCCGATGCTCCGCCGTTGGAGACACACATAGGGAAGTTGCTAGATGCGGCTATCCGTAACGCTCCGGTGCGCGCGTAGCCGGACAGGGATGCAAGCCGGGGAACGATGGGGTTCCCCGGCTTTTTAGTGCCCGCGGACGCCTAACCAAACAGGAAGGTTTACACTACTTCGGACACTGAGCATAAAGAGTGATCTACTTGCTTTTTGGTCGTTACATATCTCACCGGGCGACAGGGCCGACATACTAGGCGTGCGGTTGTAAGGTGGCTGTTACCGACCCGCCGGTATGGTCGGGGTTCGATCATGATTTGGGAGGTAGAGCATGGGGCCCGCAAACCCGTACCTGATCAGGGCTACCCATGTAACGGAAGACGAGAGCGGCGTCCGCCGTTCGGAGATCATCTACCCCGATGGGATAGAGATCGCTTACCGCATCCCCTTACCTATGCCGTGTGCCGAACTCGCGAACCTTCCTGTTCTGTCCGGGGGGGTTCTCTATCACTCGGCTACGGACACGGAAGAAGACGGCCGGCTGTATTGCTACTGGTCCTTCTGGGTTCCAGCGCACACGACGGCCCCGGCAGACTGGCCGGAGTGGAAGCGTGTACACGGCGTGTCGGGGAGCGGGGAAGACGGCCCTTCGGCCGGCCGGGACCACTAAAGGGGAGTTATCTAAACGTTACAGGAAAAGTCTTGACCCTGCGTCTTGCAAGTCGGAAGTAAGGGTAGAGTCGTAGTTGTTCCCGCCGGGAACGACTCCGCTCTGGCGGGGGCTACTACCGGCAACGGGCACGGCAAGACTTGAAAACTCAACAGAGGAAACAAGCGGGAAAGCCTCACACAAGGGAGGCACTACGGAAGCCCTACACAGGTCCGTATCCCAACTGACCGGCTTCGCCCGATGCGGCGAAGCGTACCGGCTAGAACGTGTCGCGAAAGCCCCGGCGGCTCCGGCCGCCTGGTTCGCGCAAGGGACAGCCGTACATGAGGCGGTAGAACGTTGGGAACGGACACACCGTGTACACGGGACAGCGCAAGCACAAGCCTGGTTCACCGAAGTATGGGAACGAGAGCTAGCCGAAGCGAGAGCCCGTGAACCCGACCTAACCCAATGGCTATGCCCCGGCAGGACGAAGCCGGAGACAGACATAGCGAACCGCTACCAGCGGGGGCTAGACCAGGTGGCCGGCTACATCGAACATGCCCTAGCTTCCAAGCTTCGGCCGTTCGAATGGCTACCCGGAGAGCCCGCTAGCGAAGTCGAGTTCCGTCTAGACCTAGACGGAGTTCTAGTCATTGGCTCTATTGACCTGATCATGATTGCCCCTGACGGGAGACTACTCGTTAGGGATATCAAGACAGGGAACAAGCTACCGATTGGCCCGATACAGCTAGCCGTTTACCGCCATGCCGTCATTGACCTAACCGGGCAAGATCCGGAGTGGGGAGACTGGTATATGGCGAAGAACAATAAGCCAACGGACCCGGTAGACCTTCGACCGTACACGCGGGACATGGTTTCCGAATGGTTCGCGATGATGGACAGGGCCGAACGGGACCAGGTCTATCTACCGAACCCCGGGGATCACTGTACGACGTGCGGCGTACGCCGGTTCTGTTCCGTCATGGGAACAGACCGGTCTTTTTTTGGCCCTTCGTTTGCAACTCGGAAGTAGGTAAGACGCTTTGGCAGACTACCCGTATGCGCTTGACCTTGACCTGACGGATAGTTCCGGCCGGAAGGTCGGCATGTTCCATGTTCGGGCGAACGGAGCCGCGGATTTTATCGCGGAGCTTGCCGAGATTGACGCGGGCTTTGCTACGCATCTCGGCAACGCAGTGTCCGCGGTTCGCGCGTTCTCTCTGCTCTCTTCGGAGCTTGGAGCTGTGCCGGTCGCTGGTGGCAATGACGCTCCGGCCCCCTGGTCCCCGACTCCGGCCGCTCCGCCGACCGCGGAGGGTTGGCCTACGGCTCCGCCGGAGCCTGATCCCTGGCAGACTCCGGCCCCTACCCAGTGGCAGACTCCGGCCCCGCCGGCTCCGGCTGGTCCGCCTACCGCTCCCGCGGCCCCCGTCTGCAACCACGGGCCAATGAGGTACGTCCCGGCGGGAACGTCGAAGGCCGGCAAGCCCTACCCCGCGTTCTGGGGCTGCACTGCTGCACAGGGTGACCCGTCCCGATGCAAGAGCAAGCCCGCTAGCTAAGGGGTAGCCCCGTGTATGTCCTGCAACGCGCTAGGGCGAAGTCAGGGGAAGCGGGGGCCCCGTTGCCTATGCCGTTCAAACGGCTTGCACGGGAACAAGTCTTGTTCCGTCGGGGCCAACTGCATTTGATTGCGGCGGGCCCCGGCGTAGGCAAGTCGGCCCTGTCCCTGACGCTCGCGGTAGCCGCGAGAGTGGAAACGCTCTACTTCTCTGCGGACTCCGACGCTGCAACCCAGTACGAACGGACAGCCGCCATGCTGTCTGGCCGCGAGATCCACGAAATAGCCGCAATGGTCGAAGCCGGGGAAACCCGCTACCTAGACAGCAAGCTCGCGAGTCTCCGTAAGCTCCGATGGTGCTTCGACTCTTCCCCTTCACTGGACACGATCGAAGCGCACGTTAAGTGTTGGGCCTACGTGTACGGCACGTATCCGGAAATGATCGTGTTGGACAACGTAGGCGACGTGTCCCCAGACATCGAAGACCGCGGGCATATCGCCCTGGAATCCGTAATGGACTTCCTAGCTGACATGGCTAGGAAGACCGGAGCGTGTGTTATCGCGCTACACCACCTGACAGGCGACTATGACGACGGGGCTTCGGCCCCGCCCCTTAGCGCCCTTAAGGGGAAGATCAGTAAGAAGCCGTCCCTAGTTTTGAATCTCTTCCGACCGGAAGAAGGAAAGCTAGGCGTGGTTGTAGCGAAGAACCGGCACGGCCGACCAGACCCGGCCGGACAGTACCGGCTAGCGCTGAATAGCGATCTAGCCCGGATGCTTCTCACAGACTAGGAGACAGGCGCAATGGCAACTAACTTCGGGTATGAGCTTAGCGGGATTACCGCCGTTCTGATCGAAGGTTATAACGGTTGGATGGCTGTAAAGCCGGGGACTTTGGAGAAGCCGACCGATGATGTTTTCGCCTTCGTTGATAACGAAGGCGACCGGGTCTATGCATACGTTGACCGGCTTATTGCGGTTGCGACGAACGGCAACTAGTGAGTAACCCGTCTAAGCAAAAGGGAACCGCTTGGGAACGGGTAGCCGCGGATTACCTCGCGGAAGCAATCCCGGGGTATGACCGGGTCGGAAGTGTGGACTTCGGGGCCGGAGACCTTACCGGCCCCTACCCGATCCCGCATGAATGCAAAGCGGAAAAGAAGATCACGCTATCCGAGTACGCGAAGCAAATCAAAGGGATCAAAGCCCGAACGGGGGCCCCGCTAGGGGCCGTCATTATCAAAGCCCCGCGTAAACCCGTCAGCGAAGCGTACGTAATGCTGACGCTCGCGGAATGGCGGGCAATCCTCCCAACCATCGCGGCGGACCTACCCGCCATCACGGCCCGTCTCGGCACGGAGTAGCGGCCGGCGCGGGCTAACCACCGTGCCGGCTACCCCCCGGAGCTGACCATATGGCGGAGCAAGCCATAGCCGAAGTCCTTCGGCACTACGGGGCCGAATACGTCCCCGAAGGCTACAAATGGGCCCCCATGAAATGCCCATTCCACGATGACCGAAGCGCTTCCGCTTCCGTATCGACGGAACGCGGAGCGTTCAAATGTCACGCATGCGAAGCACACGGAGACACGTTCTCACTAATCGAGTGGAAGGAGGGAACCAATTTCTCTGGTGCCGTCGAAATCCTCACTGACATTCTTGGAGCAGAGCACCCGGCTATATCATCGCGCAATGCGAGGAAGCCCCGCCGAAGAGTATTTGACGAAGAAGCGGGGCCTATCGCCGGACAGCATACAATCTTTTCGGCTCGGTTACGTCGCGGATTCGATGCCGGGACATGAGAAGTACGCCGGGCGAATCGCCATCCCCTACCTGTCGCCGGATCTCAAGACGCTACAGCTTCGGTTCCGCCGGCTAGGTGACGAAGACGGCCCCAAGTACCTGACGGTTCCCGGAGACATCCCTAGACCGTTCAATACGCGAGTCTTAGACCTTCCACTAGACACTATGGCTGTCTGTGAAGGTGAGTTAGACGCGATAACGGCAACACAAGCCGGGATTCCGGCGATTGGGATTCCCGGCGTCAGTGCATGGCGTGACGAGTGGGCCCTAGCGCTAGAGCAGTACGACACGCTTTACGTGCTCGCGGACAACGACGATAAGGGGCAAGGGGCGAAGCTCGGAGAGACTATCGCCCTACGTTGCCCCAATGCCCGCATCATCCTTATGGACTCCGGACACGACGTGAATAGCTACGTGAACGAGTTCGGCCCGGAAGCGCTTCGGAAGAAGGTCGGAATCAGTGAGTGAAGAGAAGACGTGCGGCGAAGCCTGTGAGTGGTGCGACGGCTACGCGAAGGGCTACGCCGAAGGACGGGCCGCGGCCATCGAAGAAATCGCGACAGGAAGCGAAGGCGGTAACCATGACCAGTAACGAACTCGCCGCGGCTGTAGAAGAAGCCATCCGGGCCGCAAAGGGCCGCGTCCTAGGTCCCGGCCGGGACCAGTACGAAACCGAAGACGGTACACAGGGCTTCGAATCCATGACGCTCGCGGAGCTGTTGGATTGGGCAAGCGAGGAAGCGGAAGACCTGATCGTGTACGGGGTTATGTTGCAGATCCGCATTAAGCGAGTGAAGCGAGCGCTTAAGAAGGGGTTTGATCTGTGATCGCTAGTCTTCCCCGCGGGACGCGGGTCCTTATGAAGCTGATTAAGGCCGGAATCGTCTCGCATGCGATCGGTACCGCGGACATTGACGACTTGCCGGCGGAGTACACGGCAACGGTCGAAGCCGCGGCCCGACTGTGGGAGTCCGGAGATGAGCTAGCGCTTAACGCGATGGTGTATGCGCTGATGTTCCAGGTAAGCATGGATGATGGGGAAGGTACCGACCATTAAGCGCTACGTCTTCTTCCCTGATACGCAGATTCCGTTTCACAACCCCCGGCAGGTTCGGGCCCTTATCAACTACATCGGTTCGTCACAGCCCGATTCCGTGATCATCATCGGGGATTGGATGGACTATCCGACTCCGTCCCGATGGTCGCAGGGGACACGGGAAGAGTTCACCGGGTCAGTCCAGCGGGATTCCGGAATCGGCCGGAAGCTACTCGCGGAGCTTCGCTCCGGCTACTCCGGGCCCGTCCACTTCCTAGAAGGCAACCATGACGCTCGCCCGCGAACCTACTTGAGAGACCGGGCCCCGGCTCTAGCCGAGTCGGACGCCTTCGACATTGAAAACCTGTTGGACTTCGACGGGCACGGAATCACGAAGGCCCCTGACTGGTTTGAGTTCGCCCCTGGTTGGGTCGCAACCCACGGGCATCTTGGGCTGTCGCTGTCCCGGCAGGCCGGCTATACGGCCCTTAACGGGGCCCGCGCTATCGGTAAGAGCCTGGTCATAGGGCACGTTCACAGACTCGGAATCGGGTCCTATACGGCCGGGTACGACGGCCGGACTTCGACCCTTTACGGGATCGAAGTCGGACACATGATGGACGTACGGAAGGCCGGCTATCTCAAGCGGGGGGCCGCTAACTGGCAATCGGGCTTCGCCATGCTGGACACGGACGGGAAGACCTCTACCCCGACGCTGGTCCCGATGCGGCCCGATGGTTCTTTCATCGCTGACGGCCGGAAGTGGGGGTAGCCATGCTGTCAGAGAAGGTCATGAGTGTCGCCGTCTCCGTAGGCCGGAGGGTTGCCGGAGACTGGCCCATGTTCGACCCGGAAGACATTACGCAAGAGATTCTGACGCAAGCGTGTACACGTCCCGCGGACTATAACGGCATGGATACCGGGACGCTCTATCACTCGCTGACCCGCGAAGCCGTAGCGTGGTGCGCTCGCGAGCGTGCCGACTACGTCACCAGGTCAGCCCGGTACCTGTACACGCCGGCGGAAGTCCGCGAGCTGTTAGAGCTGTGGGCAGACGGAGGGGAAGCCGCCTGGTCCCTTCCGCCGACCAAAGACGGCTACCTCGCGGCCCCTGACGCCGGAAACATCGTCGTGAACGTGTGGGATGTGAAGACGGCTATCGGGAAGCTTCCGGAATCATGGCAAGCCGTCATCATCCGGCGAATCGTCGGCGAGACGCTAACGCCGGCCGAATACCGAACATGGTGTAGGGCCGTTGACCGGCTGACGCTGACGCTGAATCGCACCGTGAACCGACTCACGGAGCATGACGGCCCGGGGGCCCGCCGGGCCGTGTCGAACACGCGAGCGCTCGCTATGACTGCGTCGGAGCGTGACGGTTGATTCCGGAAGCGGGACGGCTACAGCCGTGCATGCCTGACTTCGCATGGTGGATTCCCCAGCATCCCGGTAGCCCGTGCCTGATCGATACGGAGACGCATCCGGAACTGCGGAAGCGTTGGGCTGATATCTGCCTGACGTGTGGAGCGACAGAAGGGGGCCCCTGGTGGAATCAGTCTCGGCTATGGGGCCCGCGGGCACTGACGAAGGGGAGCGAGTGATTCCCACGCGAGGCGACGAAGTAGAGCAGTGGTTAGAGCGTCGCCTAGGCGACATGGTTCCCGCCGGCGAGCGGTTCGCCGCGGTATCCGGGCTACTGATCGAATATAGATACCGGGCTTACCGCGGGATTCCGCTTTCCGACCCTGACCCGTGGAAGGTTTGAAAGTGACTGATGATGTGTCGCAGTATCCGTTGCCTGACGAGACTTACCGCGTGTTCCCTTCGGCTTGCAATTTTCGTAACAGCTACGACAGTGCAAGTAGTGTGCGGAAAGCTGTTGGACAGCGCTTCGCCCGAAGGTGGGGAAGAGAACCCATCTACTCGCCGGACAGCGTGAGAGTCTTCCGGGCCGTGACCGTGTGGGAAGACGTGACAGCCGAGTTTGTGAACCGCCATGACGACTAACCCCGGCGGGAAGATGCTCGGCAGAGCAAGCTCGCGGAATTACCGGTGTTACCCGTGCTGTCTTCCCCGGAAGGGGAAGCGGGCCCGCCGGCGCGAATGGCGACAGGTTGAGAAACGGCAATGGCGACAGGAGATAGACGAGTGACGAACCGTCCCGAACCCTCCGAAGGAATGAAGACCCTTACCGGATGTCTTGCTCTAGTGTGCATCGTCGGTTGGGTGTTCTTCCTTCTAGTCCTGGCCCTGACCTTCGCCCTACGGATCGCAGAGTGAACAAGCGAGAGCGTAACTCTCTTATCGTCGCTCTCGCCATCATCGGCGGAATGCACGCCATAGCCGAAGCAATCGGCTTCGCCCTATGGCTTCTCCGCCATACGGTCTAGCCCCGTCACATAGTGGCGGTTACAGCCCCGCGGGCAACGAAGACCCGCGGGGCTTTCCTATGCAACATTGGAGACAGCTTGACGAAGTTTGGCCCTACCGGACAGGCCGTTTATGAACGAACCTACAGCCGTACGAAGAAGGACGGCAGTAAGGAAACTTGGCCCGAAACCGTTGACCGCGTCGTTAACGGTAACTTCGACCTTGTAACCCCCGTTGACTACTTCCAGGCGGAAGCCGAAGCCGACGAAGTTCGCGAGCTTATCAAGTCTTTCAAGATGATTCCGGCCGGCCGGCACCTGTGGGCTAGCGGAGTGAAGGGCCCCGGCGGTAGCCGACAGTTTCTTTTCAACTGCTGGGTATCCGGCTGGTATGAGAAGGTTTCCGATCACTTCCGGTTTACGCTGATGCGACTCGCCGAAGGCGGCGGAGTGGGGGCTAACTACGGCTCCGCCTACCTGTACCGCTACGGCCGAATCAGACAGAACGTAGACGTTCACATTGTCTGTGACCCGATGCACCAGGACTACGAAGCTATGAAGGCCGCGGGGCTTCTCTCCGACGCCTACAGCCCCGACTACGCCGGGTCTTACATGGAAGTAGAGGACTCGCGGGAAGGTTGGGCTGATGCCCTGTCGGATCTGATCGAAGCCGCGTGGGACGCTACCGCTACGCCGGTTCGGGTCTATGACGTGTCCCGGGTTCGGTGTAAGGGTTCCCGTATCAAGTCGTTCGGCGGTACCGCTTCCGGCCCGGCTCCGCTCGCGAAGATGCTCCGGGACGTAGGCGAGATCCTTAGCGAACTTGCAGACCCGGAAAACCCCTACTCGCTGACCCTTGACCCGATTACCGCCATGGAAATTGATCACGCTATTGGGGAATGTGTCGTAGCCGGCGGAGTCCGCCGGAGCGCGCGTATGTCCATCCTTCCTTGGAATGATCCTTGGATCAGCGAGTTTCTAGCCGCGAAGAAGGACACGGGTAAGCATTGGACTACCAACGTAAGCGTTGCCGTTGACCGGCTGTTCTTCGACGCGCTAGACGGGCTTGCTTCCCCGAAGGACCAGGCGAAGGCTAACGAAGTGCTTACCGCGGTAGCGGAAGGCATGCTCACTAACGGAGAGCCGGGGTTCTGGAATTACGATCTCAACCAGGTTGGCGAAGTAGACGAGATCATTGCTAGCAACCCTTGCGGCGAAATTGGCCTAACCGGTTTCGGAGAGCCATGCAATCTTGGACACGTCAATCTAGACGAGTTCGCACCGAAGAACCCGAAGGACGGCTTCGACCTTAACGGGGCTATCCGGGCCGCGAAGCTGATGACCCGGTTTCTGATCCGGGCTACGTTCGGAGACGTTACGGACCCGCGAAGCCGGGCAATCCTTGACCGTAACCGGCGTATCGGTGTTGGCCTTATCGGCTACCAGTCGGCTTTCGCGAAGCTTGGAATCCGCTACAGCGAATCACATGCGCATCCCTACGTTAGGCATGTGCTGTCTTCGCTTAGGAAGGCTGTCCGGGCCGAAGCCCGAAGGTACGCTAGCGAGCTTCGTATCCCGGAGCCGATTAAGGTTACGACGGTTGCCCCTACGGGCACTGTTGCGAAGCTGACCGGGGCTAGCGAAGGAATCCACCCTATCTATGCTAGGTATTTCATCCGGCGGATTCGCTTCTCTACCGTGGACCAGGACCAGGCGGCTACTCTCGCGGACTACCGGGCACAGGGCTACAAGGTAGAGCCGTGCATGTACGCACCTAACACGGCGGTAGTCGAGATTCCGACCGTTGACCCGCTGGTTGCACAGGTGGAAGCTCTCGGCTACCCCGCGGACATTGTCGAGTCTGCCGACGAAATCAGCGTAGAAGACATGCTTCGGGTCCAGGCGATGGTACAGGAGGTTTACGCGGACAACGCGGTCAGCTTCACCGTGAACGTTCCCGCGGGGAAGATGACGCCGGCGGAGCTGTCGGCCCTTCTGGCAAAGTACCTTCCCCGGCTTAAGGGAACGACTCTCATGGTTGACGAGAGCCGCCCACAGGCACCCTACGAGCGTCTTAGCCGGGAAGCTTTCGAAGCTCTTAGCTCCGGCTACCAGGTTGCCGACTCGATTGACGAAGAATGCGCTAACGGGGCTTGCCCCGTCCGTTAGGACGTGTACACGGGACAGCTTTTCGGACGTTTCTTCCGAGTTGTAAAGACTGTCCGGAACGACTATAGTTGCTGGTCATAAGGGGGCGGTTACTCGCCGCCCCCTTCTTCTCTCATGGGGAGTGAAGTGGAAGTTACCCCTATCGCCGCTACGGTCTTCTTCGGGGCCGCAGCGGGAATCGTAACCGGCGGAGTCTGGTCCCCGGAGCCCGGTATTACCGCGGCTGACTCGCTTGCCGAGTTCGCCGGCCGGGCCTGTTATCAGTCATGGGACCGGCCTAACCCGGCTACGCGGGCGAACCGTGACTACCTGTCTCACGTGCTCGCGAACCAGGACTATTCGATCTTCGAGCACGGTTCCGTGTCCGTGTACGTGACCGGGGTTTCCCGGTCGTTCTCTCACCAGATGATTAGGCACCGGCATATCTCGCCTAGTCAGCTCTCACAGCGGTACGTCAACGAATACGAGCGTTCCGCTCCGGTCGTTCCCGCCGCTATGGAAGGTGACAGGGTCGCGAAGCTGGTCCTGTTCGACTTCTACGAAGAAGCCCTTCGAACCTATGACGCTCTCGCTGACCGGCTTATGACCGCGGGGCTGACCCGGAAGGCCGCTAGGGATGCCGCTAGGGCCGTTCTTCCGAACTGTCAGGAAACCCGCCTGGTCCTCACCGGCAACCATCGGGCATGGGCTGAGTTCATCGGGAAGCGGTACAGCGACCGGGCTTCTGACGAGATTAACGAGTTCGCCCGGAGGATGCTCGCGATTCTTCGCGAGATTGCCCCGAACACCTATCAGAACTTCCCTGACGGCCCCGATAGTGACCCGGCGGCCGGAGCGCTTAAGGCGGTAGCGTGAAAGAGCACATCGGGACGGTAGCCGACCGGGTAGGGGTAGACGTACAGGCCCGGGAAGACGGCACGAAGGTAGTCGTCTTCCGGTTCGTACATGATGACGGATACGGGAACACGCATCGGGTAGTGGAAGCCGTTAAGCCCGATGCGCGTCTCTCCGAACTTATCGACCGGCTGTGTTCGATCGAAGAAGAGTTCGGCCTTATCGAACCACGGGAAGGTGACGAGTAGTGCGGGTTATCGTCACCGGGTCTAGGGACTGGTCCGACCTTCACCAGGTCTGCCGGGCCCTGGAAACCGTCTACAAGCTCGCGGAACAGCGGGAAACCCTTCCCCTGACCGTGGTTCACGGGGGCTGTCCTACCGGAGCTGACGCTATGGCCGCGGCATGGGCCTATCTTGCCGCACAGGACCTAGACCTAGCCGTAATAGAACAGGTGTACGAAGCCGACTGGTCCCGGGGTAAGGTAGCAGGGCCGGAGCGTAACGCCCGGATGGTGAGAGACGGGGCACACCTGGTCCTAGCCTTCCACCAGGACAACAGCAAGGGGACGGCGGACACTATTCGGCGTGCCGAAGCCGCCGGCATCCCCTGTCATGTGTACACGGCTTCTACGGCGAGAGAGAGTGTGACGAGTGACGGCAAGCGCTGACATCGGGGAAGACTCCGTCATCTACGAAGATCACGGAACCGTCATCTACGAAGACGACCGGGTCATGGTGGACCGGTTTAGCTTCCCCTCCGGCCGGGAAGACTTCGGGGTTCATCTCTTCCCGGGTCACAGCGTGGAAGACCTTAAGAAGGCTCTCGACTGCATTCCCGACCAGGCGGGAACGTTCGTTACCGATGCGGTCTTCGGGGAAGAGTACGCGGGCTTGTTCTTCCGGAAGCCGCGGGCTTCGTGACCCGTCCCGACTGGCCCGCCTACTTTCTCGGCATTGCCGGGGCCGTGAGTAGGCGGGCCGACTGTTCCCGCCGGCAGGTAGGGGCCGTTCTGGTTAGCCCCGATCAGCAGATCATCGGCACGGGCTACAACGGGACTCCAGTCCCGAAGATGCCTGGCTGTCTAGACGGGGCATGCCCGCGGGCAAGCTCCGATGTCCCGCCGGGGGCCCCGTACGACTCCGGCCCCGGCAAGTGCATAGCCGTTCACGCCGAAGACAACGCACTTCGCCACAATGCGACTCGTTATCCGGGCCACTCGCCGGCCGGAGCCATCATGTATGTGACTTCGTGGCCCTGTGATGGCTGTGTGACCCTGATGACCGCGGCCGGAATATCCCGGGCCGTATGGCCTGGTGGGGAAATCCTGCTAGGCTGACAGGGCCGCGGGGTTCCCTTCGGGGTTCTTGCTGACACTAAACCCGCGGCCAGATAGCCCCCGCTTCGGCGGGGGCTTTTCTGTTGCTCTCTGTCAACGCCACCAACCCTAGACATGCTCTGACCTGGTATTTCAAGAGCTCTCGCCGGTCACAGCGTGTCATAGTGCCTGATCGTTTTGCCTGCAAGTCGGAAGGTCGGATAGCTTACAGTCACCAGGGGAACCCACTCCGTCAGGGGATACGCCATGTGTGATCACGCTAAGGGCTGTACAGACCCGGTAGCCTTCGACTACGCGGGGGCCGACAGCGAACCGACACATACCGAAGTCTGTGTTAGTGGAGCTGTAGCCCTAGTGGAAGCCGGCGAAGCCCCCGAAGCGTTCTTCCCGGTCATAGCCGAGATAGACGGTATAGAGCCGATCGAATGGCTGAAAGCCCTAGCCGGCTGACAAGAGAAAGCCCCCGCTACGGCGGGGGCTTTCTCGTTTCCCGGAAGACTTCCGTCTTCCGACTTGCAAACGTGTACACGGGCCGCTAGTGTTTCCCTGTCAGCAAGACCCGGCCCGAAGGGGAAACGAAATGAACGAGACCCGGAAGTACGTCGCCACGAAGCACAGCAAGGACAGCAACCACATTGCAAAGCCGGAGAGCCCGGAGAAGACCCTTTGCGGGAAGGACGTTACCGGCGAAGGCACGGACGGCTTCAAGACGTGCGGCAACTGCGCACGTCTCGCTGACCGGCGGGGCCTGGTGGACGCTCCCGCCGAAGTCGAGTCGGCCCCCGCGGACCCGGCCCCGGCCGATGTGAAGGCGACGCGGGAAGCATGGCTTCTCAAGGCCGCAGACTACTTCCGGCCGAAGCTCGAAGCCGCGGGGCTTCCCCTTCCGGCCCGTGTACACGTTTCGGTCGGCTTCTCCCCGGCCGGCCCTGGCGGAGAGAACAGTAAGACTCTCGGAGTGTGCATCAGTCGGATTGCTTCCGCCGACCATGTCAACCACATTTTCATCAGTCCGGAGATCAGCGACCCGGTTACCGTGCTCGCGACGCTGGTTCACGAACTTATCCATGCTGCTGATGACTGCCAGTCGGGGCACCGTGGCGAGTTCGCCCGCGTGGCGAAGGCTCTCGGACTCGCGGGCAAGATGACCGCTACGGTTCCCGGGCCGGAGCTGTCGGAAGAACTCGCGAAGCTCGCGGCGGATCTCGGAGAGTACGCACACGGACAGCTCCATATCGTGCGGCGTTCTCGGAAGCCGAAGGCCCCGGCGGAGATGCCCGCGGACAGCGGAGATGAGACGGCCGACCAGGACCAGGACCAGGCTGAGGAAGCTCCGCTCTCCTCTGGCCCGCGAGAGCAGACGAACCGTCACATGCTGGTTCGCTGCGACACGGACGGATGCGAGTGTGGCGGCTACCAGGTCCGTACCTCGCGGAAGTGGCTTAAGGTGGGGCTTCCGTTCTGCCCTGGTGGTAACCGGATGGAACTCGCGGACTAGCCGCTAGGCGAAGAAGCCCCCGCTTCGGCGGGGGCTTCCGTCGTTCCTAGGGTACGATCCCGTTCAACGGAGATACGAGAGAAGGCCGGTATGCCCCGTAAGACGTTCACTGTTGACTACTGCGACTTCTGCGACGCAGAGGAGAAGGAAACCGAAGCGGAACAGACGTTCACCATCAACGGCAAGGAAGCGCTCGCGTGTGTGCCACACGGCAAGCCGCTTCAGAAGGCCCTAGACGCCTTTGAGAAGGTAGCCCGGCCGATCGCACAGGCGGAGCCCCCCGCGAGCGTTAGGGGCCGCTCTAGGGCCGCGGGGAAGGGCAAGGGCGAATCCGTTCGGAACGGCCGGGCCTACAACACGGCGAAGGTGCGGGCATGGGCGAAGGAAGAGAACGAGAAAGCCGGCGAGATTGTCTATGCGATCAGCGACACGGCCCGGATCAAGGGCGAAGTAATCGACGCTTACCTAGCCGCACATCCGGAGTGACCCGAACCAGGAAGCCCCCGCCTACCGCGGGGGCTTTCTTGTCTTCCGACTTGCACAACTCGGCATGATCCGCTAGCGTCCCCAAAGTCAGCAGGAACGAAGGGAACGCAAATGGAAACGGTTAGCATCCTTCCCCGGCACGTCGAACGGGAAAAGAAGTGGGCCGTTACGGTCGGACTCGCCGCGGCCCTGTCCCCGAACGTGATCGGGCAATGGAACCTCGCGGTAGCGATCGGATGGAACCCGTATCTTGCCGCGGCTTTGCCGCTCGCTAGCGAGCTTTACGCCACCATGGCCGCTAGGGTCTGGTCCGCCATCCCGAAGCACCACAAGGCCGCGAAGCGGGCCGCAGCATGGAACATGGTTGCCGGGGTAGTCCTGTCCTTCGCCCTTAACGGGGTAGCCGAAGCCGTGAAACACGGGGCCCTGTCCGTGTCCCTCCCGCTGGTGTTGGGGGTAGCCGCGGTTCCCACTATCTGTGTCGCGTTCCTTCTTCATATGGCTATGTCTGGGGACGTTCCCGCGAGCGTCCACCAGGACCAGGACCAGCCGGCGGAGACGGAGACCGAACGGCCCGTGTACACGGAACAGGAAGGCGGGACGGAGACGGAGCCGGAGCCCCCGGCGGAGACGGAAGAGAAGCCAAAGAAGGCTAGTACCGTTCGGGTCTCTCCGGCCAACGTCGCGAAGGCGAAGACCTTCCTCCTGTCGGTCCCCGACCCGGAGCGAGTGACCGGAACGGATCTCGCGGACATCCTTCCCCGGCTCTCCCCGCGGTCCCGCCGGGCCGCACTGGACAAGGCCCGTGCCGAACTCGCCGCGGAGACGGCACAGGGAACCCTAGACCTGGTGGCGTAGCCCCCTACGACGAAGCCCCCGCTACCGGCGGGGGCTTCTTGCTATGTTGGCCTGGTCCTGGTCGGCAACCAGGTAAGGACGGGAAGGGACAGCCCTAGTGGTTGATTGGGGGCTATGTCCGGCCAGTCTTTCCCGTCACCAGGGAAGCCCCCCGGCAAGCCGAGTCGGGGGGTATTTTTGTTACTCTCCGTGCCCGCGGGCAGATGTGGCCGGTCACAGTGAGTTACATCAGTCTTCGTCGGGAAGGTCTACCGACTCCGGCGGAGCCTTCGTCACCGGGTCAGCGACGAAGGTCCCCTTCCCCGGGATCGTGTACACGTCTCCGGCCGCTTTCAGCTCTGATATGACTCGCTCCGCCGTACGCTTTGCTATCCCGAACTCATCAGCAAGCCGCGGAGCCCCCGGCATCGGGTACCCGGGGCGGTACTCGCCGGCTTCGATGCGCCGGCGGATCTCCTCTAGCACTTGCTGCCAGATCAGCCGATCGGGACGGAAATTGATCACCAGACCAGGCTAGGGACCACGGGGCTACCGTCACTTACCCCGGGCTACCCCCGGTAAGTGTGGGCAAGAGTAGGTAGGTTGCTTTACCCTATGGGTATGCGTCTTAGTCAGCAGGAAACCCCCGAAGGCTGGTCAATCTGGACAAACGGAGACGGCCGGGGCCCCTGGTATGCCCGGCGGACCCGGCTGTTTCAGCTAACCCCGGAAGCCGAAGAAGCCGGGATAGCCCTAACTGTCGTAGAAGACAGCCTAGAAGCCGTTAAGGAAGTCATCACGGAACAGAAGGCCCTAGAAGCGAAGCTAGGGGCGAAGCCGTGACCACGGTTCAACATCCCTACGTAATCGCCTACGCGGGAGAAGCCGAGATACAACACGTTCTGTTTCGGCGAGTCCGCGGGGAATGGCGGCTAACTCATGCCGAACCCCGCCGGGACGATTGGGGATACGGAATTCTCCGGGCCCGGAGTGGGGCCAGCCGTCAGGGCAAGCCGCTATTCGACGTAGTGAACCCCCGCCGGCAATGGACATGCGCCGACTGTGGACTGTGCCAAGTCTGCGGAGAGACGGCCCGGGACCCGGAGACGGGCCGGTACTGGTGGCTTCTATCGGACGAAGGCGAGTCCGAAGACCGCGGATGGACTAACGCCCCACCGACATGCCGGGCCTGTATCCCGGCCGCGGTAACCCAATGCCCGCACCTTCGCCGCGGTAGACCGGCCGTGTACACGGCCGGAGCCTTCGAACCCTACGGAGTCTTCGCGGTCATCTACAGCCGATCCGGGCAACTCGCCTACCCGCTAGCCGAGAAAGAGATAGTGACCTTCGGAGACCCGCGAGCAAGTCACGCTCTCGCGACACAACTTCTAGTATGTCTACGGGACCTTCGCCTAGAGCCGCTAGAAGTCGTCTGAAACGACAGAAAGCCCCCGCCGGCAGTCATGCCCGGCGGGGGCTTCTTTGTGGCTTAGAACTCGGTTACGTCGCTCTCCGGGGCGCTCTCCGGGACAGTGCCCTTAACCAGGTTCATAAAGTAAGCGAGCACAGCGGCGAGACCCGCGGCACCGAAAGCCTTACCAACGGTCGCTAGATCGGTGCTACCCGAGTTAACGACAGCGTCAGCGCCAGCAACCACAGCAACGCCAGCGGCACCCTGTAGCAGAGTCCGCCAGGAACGCCAAGCCGCCTCTAGCCGACGTGCGGACTTCTCAGCGTCGTTAGCGTGAACCATTCCAATACCTCTTTCTCTTAGATTTCCTGCCATGAGCCGCCGCTAAGAACATAAGCGGTTGCCTGTACCCAACTACCGCCCGACCTTACGTAGGGGACAGCAGTAACCCATGCTCCGCCGGAGCGGACGTTAACCCCGCCATCTACCGGCGGAGGACCTGACGCGAGCTTAAACGTTGCGATGCTTCCCGCATACGTGCTCGCGGTAGAGAGCGTTAGCGTTCCTTCCTGCGGACCCGAAGCGCTCACATAGCGATAGATGGCCTGTAGGGCACGGTTGGAAGAACCCGCGGTTGTCTCTACCTTCGCGCTACCAGACCAGCCGGAAGGGATAGTCACGGTTCGGCCCTGACCGAAACCGAAGACGCAATAAACGAGTTCGCTAGCTTCCGTCGTAGCGGCTGTCACGCCCGAAGACAGCGAAGCCGACGAACCAGGGGCATTCGTGGCCCCCTGGTCGAAGGGGCTAGCGGCAACGTCGTCAAACTCGTCTAGCTGCATAGCCCAACGGCCCCGACCAGCCGACACAACCACAGTCACCGTGTCGCCCGCCTGTAGCGGAGTCGTCACCGTGGCATAGAAGAGGATCTGTGCCAGCGTCGTACCCGCGTTGACGCTATTAGCGACCGTGTACACGTTCCCGCGAGAGTCGCTGATAGACGTGATAGTGGGAACCGCCCCCGCGGCGGAATCCCATACAACACCGCCCACTAGCGTTCTGCCCGCCGGGACAGCAGTCCCCACCGTGATGCTTCCGGACGTTGCCGTAGCGTTCACGGTAGCCGTTCCCGCTAGCCGTACATGACCCACGAAGCCCCCTTAGACCACGAAGAAAATAGAGCCTTCGGCGAACCCCGCGGGGCTAGGAAGAGAAGCCCCCGAACTGATCGACGGGGGAAGGTTCGCAGCATCTACGTTCCCGGTAACCGTCACGTTCCCGTCCACGTTCACGTCTACGCCGAAGTCCGCGTCAGTCTGCGAAACACCTAGGTAGACCGTAGCGTTATCGGAAGACGTGACTTGGAAGATGTCAACGTTAGAGCCGTTCGCGTGAGCCTGTGTCCGGAAAGCAACCGTGTTGACGCTCCCCGGCCTAGCGCGAAGCTCACCGTATTCATTGAAGTACCCGGTACGCGCGCCGTTGTAGTAGAACGCGAAAGCATCCGGAGTCGAACCCGTAGCCGTATAGTTAAGGTTCGTCCGCTGAAAGCCGTTAGTGAGAGCGTTGTTCGTTAGCGTTACTAGGTTTCCGCCGGACAGCGAAACCGAAGAACCGCCCCCCGCCCCATCGTGCGTATGGTCCGCGAGAGCGTAGTTACCTACCGGCTGATACGTCCCATCGTGATTGTGAGACGTAGTCGAGTAGCTACCGGCAGGCTGATAAACCCCATCATGGTTATGCCCAACGGGGGAGTAGACGCCAGCATGGTTGTGATTCAACGCGGCGTAGACCGCGTCATGGTTATGACCGCTCGCGGCGAAAGCCGCGGAAGCTTCGGCGAACGTCAGGTAGCCCGGATGCGGGTCCGCTTCTTCCTTGTGAGCAGTGACAGCGGAATCCGTGTACACGCTTGCGTTGGCTTCCGCCTGGTCCGCCTTCGCCTGTGCTCCGGTAGTCGTCTCCATACCGGCATGGCTGTGATCCGTCAGCGAGTACCGGCCGTCATGGTTGTGACCTAGCGGGGAATAGCTCGCGTCATGGTTGTGAGTCGCTGACGCATAGTCCCCTAGCGGCTGATAGACCGCATTATGGTTGTGATTCAGCGGAGCGTAAGAACCATCATGGTTATGAACCGCCGGAGCATACTCCCCGGCCGGCTGGTAAACCCCGGCGTGATCGTGATCCGTAGCGGCGTAATCGTGCGTATGCCCGACCGGCGAGTAGAGTCCGTTCGCTTCCGCTTCCGTCAGATACTCGTCATGTGTATGCGGGCCGCCTTCTCCGCCGCCGGTCGAACCGATCGGGGCATAGCGGGTATCCGCTTCGCTCTGCGTTAGATACTGCGGGTGCGGGTCTAGAGCCTCTAGATGCTCGGTAAGGTCCGCCGGTTCACCAGGCGGGCCCGCGGGACCTTCGGGCCCCTCCGGGCCAACCAGGGAAGCCAACCATTCGGCTTCCGTGCCGACGAAGCCGTTAGCTACAGCGATCTCATAAGCGCTCGCTCCGACAGCCCCGGGCATGCCGTCATCCCCAGCGGGCCCCGGTTCGCCAGGCGGACCCGCCGGCCCCGGCGGGCCAGGAATCAGCGTCCCGCCCAGCATGTAGCCGACTTCTACGACTTCGCCGCTATCAATGATCTCTACAACGTCAGGGTTAAGCACCTGTGGTTACCTCCGGGGAGAGCGTTACGGGGCCTTCCAGTAGTCGAACCGGTTCGCCTTCCGGCGTGATTAGCTCTAGGTCGTAAACCCCGACTAGCCACTTCCAAGCGGTAGACGTAGCCGCGGGAATGTGAAGGCTGATAGTTCCGTCAGCCGCTAGACCGATAGAGCTGTCCCCGGAAGTCATCCGGTGAAGAAGCGTCCCGCCGTGCCGATCCCGAATCTCTAGGCGCGCAGACCAGCCGGTCAAGTCCACAGGGGAATCGTTCTTAAGCCACCGAACGACCTTCCGAACCGTTGAACCCTGGTCAATCTTCCAATGGTACGAACCAGCCAAAACCGAACCTCCCTATGACCAGGTTTCAGCCCATGTCTTCGGGCCGACTTCTCCGTCAGCGAGTAGCTTCCGGGCACGCTGAAAGCGTGTACACGCATCAGCGGACTTCGGGCCGTACACGCCATCTATCGCGAGCTTGTAACCCCGCTTAACCATCTGCTCTTGCCACATGCGTACGTCTTCCCCGCGCATGTACGGAGAGCGGAGCCGAATGATCCGGCCCGGGAACTGCGGAGCCTTACCCTTCGCCGGCCGCTTAGCATGCTTGCCCGGTTCGTCGTAGGCGGGATGCCCGTAACCGTAGATGCGAGACGAAGCTCGAAGAACGGTCTTCTCTGCCACCGCGTTCCCGTTATAGTAAGCCCCGGTAAGCCCCTTGCCGGTGGTGTTACCGCCGATGGTGGTAATCGTCAACAGGTTAACCTTCGTCACAATCTCGACATGGGTACCGCCGTTAGCGCCGTAATAGACGATGCTGCCAACCTTCGGAGTCCGATTGAACCGGCCCCGATCCTTAAACCACTTCACACCGACCAGGCATGAAGCGGTACGCGGGATAATGTCTTCGGCTCCGGCCATATCAGCAACCCACGAGATGAACGCCGCGCACCACGGATAGCCGTAGCCCCCATGGGCATAGCCGGGAATCCGGCCTAGCCAACGGTTATATTTCGTATCGTTGTTGCCCGACTCGCGGTAGCCGAGTTCCCCGCGAGCAACCTTAATCACAGCCGAAGCCGTAGCCATGTCTTACCCCTTGTTCACCAAAGCAACCACGATGCTCGCGATAGCGAGAAACACGCTCGCCGGAATCGCGTACATCCAACGCTCTAGACTTCTAATCCGGCGTTCGTGATCTTCATCAACTTGCTTGCTGTTCTTATACTCGCTCGTAAGCTGCCGGACTTCCGAGATGAGTTCCCGCATCTCGTCATAGACTTCCTTAAGCGTGATCACCACGCCATGTTCTGGCGGCATTACCCCTCCGTAGGGATTGAGTAGTCGTTAGGCGCAGCGAAGAACATCCCGGTAACAATGATCCGTTCCGAGTAGCCGACGAACGTCTGATACAACGTCACCTGTCCATCTGTCGCCACATGCACAGCCCCGGCCTTCGTGACAGTGGAACGGTCATTAGTCGAGACGTACGCCGGGAGAAGAACCGCGGCCATAGGCCGATAACCGACAGGCAGAGTCGTCACTAGTTCCCCATCAGCGGCTCCCGACGTAGAACGACGCGAGTAGTAGAAGCTGACGGACACGACCCCGCCGCGAAGAACCAGACGGTTAGTGAAGCCTAGAGTCTGATAGTTGGTTGCCGGAAGCCAACCAGTGTTAGACGAAGACGCTAGGACGTGCGTATGGCTCCGCTGCGAGTAGCGCGCGTCTCCGCGAGTCTGGTTCATATACGTCATGTGCGGGTCAGGGTCAACCTTGTGAAGATTGAACCCGGCCGCGGCTTCCTGTAGCGGAGCGATCTCCGAAGACATCGCTACCCCATCGAACACTCCGCCGGAACGGACTAGGCCGAACCGGTCAGATTCCGGCCGGTAGGCAACGGAGCCGACAGGAAGCCCCGACAGGTTTTCAGCGACTCGGACACGCTTCCCACAGAACGGCCGGGCATCGACCACGTCACCGGAAAGCACCGTGTTAGCTCCGGCCCGGACAGTGAACGTAGCCAGCGACACTTCCGGAGTGTTGTAGTCCGTGCTCACCGCCGGCGGTACCGGGGTTTCCGGGGCCGGCGTGCCAGTCTTTACCGCGATACTGACCGTGTTCGAAGTCCTGTCCAGACGCAACACGACGCGGTCAACGCGGTCATACTCGCTTAGATTCTCCGTGAACGCGAGCGTCCTAGACGTGTCTAGGTAGTAATGGAAGCCCTTAAGGAAGGCATGCCCCGGCTGAATCGACAGCGTCAGCGGAACGACCTGTGAAGAAACCTTAAGGGCCTGACTCGCGGGCCCTTCGGCTTCTACTCCGTCGTCTTGCCACGAACCGGCCATATATGACCATTGATCTTCCGTGATGGCGGCTCCGGTACCGCCATCAAACGGGAAACTGTATTCAGCCATTCTTACCCCTTAGCCGGTCCTTCGGATGGAATACCTAGCGTCCCTAACTTCGATACCGCCGGAGCTTCCACCTGTCCGGGCAAGCTGCGCATAGGTGCCCTGGCTAAGCCCCGCCCTGATCCGAATATCGGCAGAAACCGACAGGTGTAGGGGACTAGTGCTAGTGCTAGTCACGCTTTGCGTGTACACGTTGTAATCGGTTGTACCAGAGAAAATCTGTGCATGGTAGATAACCCCAGCCGAGGGGTTAGTGATCTCGCACGCAAATTCCAGATGCCAGAACGACTCTCCGCGAAGGCTCCCCGGAGGGTAGGACATCCAACTTTCGTCAGAGTCAACAGTCCAAGAGTCCCAACCAGGCGGGACAACGTCATAATCCCAATGGCTGAACTCAACGGGATAGAAAGTCCCAGCCGTAAGCAGGTTAATCGACTGTGGACCTAGGTACCGGCGGCGAACCATCATCGGGGAAAACGAGACAGGTACCCATGCCGTGCCCGACCAGACTAGATATCGGTGACTGTCCGTCTCGTAAATCTGCTGACCTTCCGTAGGGGAAGGCGGGCGAGTATCTACTGTACAGATGGTCACTCCGCCGCCTGTAGGCGTCCCTCCGCCGCCGGAAGATCCGGCTCCTAGCTCCGTAGCCCCCGCGGTCTTAACCCCATAGAACTTGTCCTCTGACGGCCGGTAGGCGATAGAGCCGAGTGGAAGCGAACCAGGATCGTTCGTGATTCTGACCCGCTTACCGATGAACTCTCGCACGTCGGCAATGCGGCCAGAGCCGACAGGGATAGTCGAAGAAGACGCCGGAACCGTCACGCGAGCTAGGGGAATCTCCGGAGAATCAAACGACCGGTCAACCGTAGGCGGAACCGGGGTAGACGCCGGGGTTCCGACCTTAAGATAGGCACGGACAGCGTTAGTCGCCTTATCAAGACGGACTACCACCAGGTCAATCCGTTCATACTGTGAATCCGTGTTCTGGGGAACCGTCAGAGCTAGAGCCGACTCGTTCACGTAGTGGAATCCGCGAATCGTCGCCTGTCCCGGCTGTACGTAAATCTTCCCCGTCTCGCCTAGCGTCGTGACGGTAAGGGCGGTATCGGAGAAGTCGTTAGCGATTACCCCGGAGTCCTGCCAATTCTGCGTAAGCATCGACCAGTCATTTTCTGTGATGACTGACCCTGACCCGCCATCAAACGGGAAACTTCTCTCTGCCATCTATCGGCGTGCCTCCAACTTCCTTAGAGAGTTCCAAACCCGCTTAATCTCCCGATAGATGGACGGGGTTTCCGAAGCGTAAGAACTACCAACCAGCGGAGTAACCCGGGCCCCTTCCTCTCCATCCGAGAGACGGACTTCGCGAAGCACATCGGTAATCATGGCTCCGTTGACGACAGCGGAAACCGTGTCGCCTAGCCGGTAGTGCTTCCCGAACTTAAGCGTAGGGAGGTCGAACGGGGTAAGCGATAGCGCAGCGATCGGGGCCGCTTCTAGAGCGTCTTCCGCTACCGCGTCGTCTAGCGGTTCGAAGTCGCCTGTCTCACTGCCGGTCTCCGGGTTCACCGGATGCCGGAGATCGTTGTAGGCAATCGGGATGTCTCGCCGGTCAATCAGTAGTTCCGGCCAGTAGGTAAACCACTCGCTTTCTGGGACCGTGTACACGCCTGACTCTTCATTCGGGTCAAGCTCCGGCCCGTTCCCGTCGTCCCGGTACGCGCGCATGTACCGCCACTTACCCTCACCCTGTGCGGCGGCAATGAACCGCGTAGCTGTCGGGGCTGTCAGCTTGTAGGAGAAGCCCCCTAGGTTCCCGGCTTCCTTAGAGAACAGCACGGAAGCGGAGAAATCCCTAGGCGTGTACACGCTGAACTCAATTTCGCCGGCCGTCGTCTGCCTAACCTGCCAACCGACACCGTTCGCTAGAGCGAGATCCTTAATCTTGTAGCCGAGATTATCTAGACGGCTGTACCACGAAACCGTCTGACCCAACGTGGAAGGCTCTACCACTAGACCGGGAACCCGGCGGTTCCCGCGGGCCCCGGGGCCGGCGTTAAGGTTCACCAGGTCCGTAATCACCTTACCGACCGGGCCGCGGCCCACCGCGGCATCAATCGTCTGGTTGTAAATCGACTCTCCGGGAATCGGGTACGTCGTGCGGCCGAACAAGATTTGTTCGTCACTGACGCCGGAGAATGTGACCGTTCCGGCCCCTCCGTTGTCCGCGTCCCAAACGTGTTCGATGCTCGTTACAGGGCCAGACATGACAGGTTCGTCTAGCCCCTCCGTCCAAACCACAATGCCGCTTCCTGGCTCCAACAGCGGGCCCCCGTATCCCGCGGGCATGGTGAGAAGCCACGAACCAACATCGCAATACCGGGCGATGACTTCTAGACTGGTGTAACTCTCGATAACCCCGACACGTCGAAGGGTTCTGTCTCGTAACTCGACTAGGAATCTAGGCACTGATGAACCTTGGACGGTAAGAGAGATTGATAGACGTTCCGACTCCGGTTCCCTGTACTGCAAGAGTGACCGTGTTACTTCCGGGCTTGATTGCCCATAGGTTGGGGTTAGGGCCTAGCTTCTCCCATAGGTTCGTCTCTGACCCGTCAAGCAAGATTGCTTGCTTCCGGCCCGGCCTAGTGTCGATGTAAGCCGCCTGTGTCGGCGAGAGCGACAGATCCATAGTGAACGACTCGACAGCCCCGCCGGCGTCCTGCCGGGAGAAGGTAACCCCGGAGACGGGCCCGTTAATCCGCCATTCGGGCCACGTCTCCACATCCCCTGACACTTCTAGCGTCACGGACTGATTCAGCGTGTACGTACGGTTGATATTCAAGCCGAAGAACGGGTCGGAGAAGAACGGCTTAAGGTCCCCGACCGAGTCACGGAAGGTCCGCTCTACCGTCTCGCTGGAATACCAATACGGGTCCATAGCCCGAAGGACTAGCCCGTACTTACACCAGGTGAACCCCGATACTTCCGTCTCTTCGTCGCCTTCGGCTCCGTAAGCGTAATGGGCTTCAATCCATCGGCTAGAGCCGTCCCCTTCGGTGACAGTGAGACGGCCGGGACCGAAGGCCGGGTTAAGAGACGCCAGGAATTCCCGCTTAACCGCAAGCATGCTAGGCCGGTCGGCCCCGTACAGATACAACGGCAAGAACAGTTCTCGCGAACCGGCCCGGACATTGCGGGGAATGGCCCCGTCAATTCCGGGCATCTCGTCATACGACAGCATGAACGGCGGAGCGTCGAAGCCCCTAGCTCCGGGCATCAACAGAATTCCGCCGGCACCTGACCGGAAGTTGTACTTCGGAAGTGCCGTGCCACCTTGGGCTAGGTCCCGCGGCGGAGTCCATTCGACAGCAGTCTTAGGCCAAAGCTGATTGTCAGCCAAAGCGGCTAGCACCTTCCTACATGTAGAGCGTGTCAGCGTAAGACAGAGCGTTAACTAGCTGTCGCTCTGTCGGCACCGTTGGGGCAGCATTGACAGTGACGTTGTAGACCCGACCGGGCCCCTGATCTGCGGTAGCGTCCCGACTGCCTGTAGTCCTGGTGGAGACGGAGGGGGTAGCCGGCGAAGCCGTCCCTGACACGGCCACAGGGGTTAGAACCGGCGCGTCCCATGCGTTCACTGCGGTATCCGCAAGACCTGTAACGGCCTTCTCCACTAGCCCCGCCGTAGCCTTAACGCCTAGAGCTAGACCTTCGCCGACGTTCCGGCCGATCTCATGGAACACCTTCGACGGAGACGCGATGCCGAGAATCCGCTTAGCGGCGTCAACGATCGAATCAACGGCACGATTCCACCAGTCAACGAAACGATTCCAAGCATCCACAATGCCGTTCCAAAGGCCGATAATCGCATTCCAGCCAATGGTACGTAGGTTGTTTCCGATATTGGAGATGGCGTTAGCGATAGTCGCCGGAAGATCCCGGGCCGTGGAAACGACCGTGTTAAAGGCGTTGACCGCGCCATCCTTGGCCCGGCCGAACCATTCCGAAAACTTCCCGGGAAGCTCGCCGAACCATGAGATAGCGTCATCAATCTTGTCTACCGCGGAGCGGACATGCGAATAGAAGTCATCCCAAAGCTGATTGATCTTCGCGACAATCTTTTCCGTCACTCCGCCTAGCCACTCGATAGCGTCCACCAGCGGCGGAAGGACTTGCTTCGCTAGCTCCGCGAACAGCCGGATAACATCAGTGACAATCGGTAGAAGCGGAGTCAGCTTAATAACCAGATCCGCGATAGGCCGAATCAGCGGGGTAATGGCGAAGGTCAACTCTATGAACGCGCGAACCATATCCGGGAGATACGGAGCCATCTCAATGATGATCCGGGCTAGTTCGTTCACCAGTAGAGCCGCTAATTCCGCTACCGCGGGAATCAACGGGGCTAGCGCTTCAAACAGCGCCAAAATGGCCTGTGCGACAGTCGGAATGACCGGTGCAATGACATTAAGAGCCTGCACTAGGACAGTCGCTAGGATCTGCGCAAACTGCCCGATGATCGGAACAAGCGGCATCAGATGCCGGAAGACCTCAGCAAGCCCCATAGCCAACTGTGCGACAGCCGGAGCAATCGCGGTAATGGCAGCGGCCAGAACCGGCCCTAGGGCTTCGGCTACCTGTGCGATAGCCGGAGCTAGAACCGCTACCGCACCGATCAGCGCTTCTAGAACCGGAGTCAGGGCCGCGCCGATTTGCTGTAGGGCACTGAAAATCCGGACTAGCGCATCCTGCCCCTTCGCGGACTCTAGGAAGGTCCGCATATTCGACGTTAGCTGACCGATGATGCCGAGTGCGGAGCTACCCGTTTGCTCTAGAGCCCCGAAGACGGCCTTAATGATCCCGCCAACGTCTCCGGCAATCTGCCCTAGCTGTTTGAACACCGCTAGAGCCGTGTTCATCCAATCGAGAGCCTGACCGCTCGCGGAAGCATGCGACAGGAACAAGCCGAACTTCTCCGCCGCCTGTGCGATGCCGGGGACAAGGGTGGACAGCCAACCAGACCCAACTACCGACAGGTCACGGAATCCCGCTAGAAGCGGATCTAGAGCGGGCCGGAAGGCTCTAACGGAATCTTCTAGAGACTGAAAGATACTCCGGATAGCCCACAGCGATTCACTAGAGCGAACGAACTCTAGGAGCTGCAAAGCCCCCTTGCCGAACTCGCCGGAGACGCCGGTCATGCCTTCCCGGACAGCGTCAAGGACAGGGCGAAGGCTTTCCATCTCTCCAACCAGCGGAGCAAACAAGGCATCCTGTACGGATTCCTTGACGAATTTGAAAGCCCCCGACATTTGGAAGAGTTCGTAGGCGACTTCCCCAGCAACACCAGAGATGTTCGTCGCTTCTTCCATGAACTTTTCATAGTCGCCCGACAGGGCCGCGGCGAAGGCGTCCCCGACGCCGGAGAGCGCAACCTTAAGCGTGCTGACTCCGGCGGCCCCTAGGGCGAGAGCCCCGGGGAGAGCCGCAACGATGCCCGCGGCCGGCGCGAGAGCCGCACCTAGGGAAGCCGCGGCCCCCGCGGCGGAAGCCATAGCCCCCGCGGCGAGACTCATAGACCCGATGGAAGAAGCGACGTTCACGGATAGCCCCGCGAACCCTTCCCCTAGGCTCCGAACGGAACCGAGAGCCTTCCCGAAGTGCGTTGAAATCTTCGACTCGACATCGCGGGCAGACTCGCCGATACGGGCAGAGACATTGTCACCGAAGCTGTCCCCGAACGAGCGGCCGGCCGTCTCGCCGATACCGGCCCCTAGCTCTCGCCCCATGTCCCGGCCTACCGGCATCAGCCGGGACTGTAGATCCTCGCGGAGCTTGCTCGCGAAGTCCTTAGACAGTCGAGAGTGAACCTCTACATAGGCTTCCCCTACCTTCGTTTGCGCCAAAGGTTGAACTCACTTTCCTTCTATCCGAGACCCGCTAGATAGCTCCGTAGTTCGGTAGCGGTTAGGAACTTCGTGTGCTCCGGCTCCGGCTCCGGGGCACTAGAAAGCCCCGGCCGCGGTAGCGGTTCCGGGGCAGGCGTGGGCGGGTTCTGTTCAAAGTTGACCCGCTGGAATAGCCAATTACTTACACGCAACTCGTCAACGGTTGCCGCTAGAAGATGCTCTATCGAACCCCACGCCGCGGCTTCGCCTAGAACGGCCTTATGCGTAGCGGAGTCGTAAGGGAGAGACGAGACGAGAGAGTAAACCTTCCGGAGACTGATCCGGCCCCGGTACAGGTCCACCAGGTCAACACCATAGAAGCGGGCTAGGTCGGCTTCAACGGCCGGGGAATGCTCGCCCAACGTGCGGGCGAGCCAAACTAGTTTCCCGTGCTGTCAAACCCGCCGGCAGACGTGACAGCGTCTAGAAGGTCCCGAAGGTCCCGGAAAGTCCGCGGCTTCGACCGGAAAACCGCGTACTGGTCTTCCCCTAGAAGGGCCCTAGCCGCATCGGTCAGCCTGCCGGCCTCTAGAGCGTCTAGCACGTCTAGAGGCCAATCAAGGGGAGTCGGAACCGTGTACACGGTGCCGTCATACTCGGCTAGAACCGGAGCGCTCTCGCTCTCGGCAACAGCCGCGGACTTCGCCTTAGAAGGCTTACTCATGTGGAACTCTCCTCAGATTGGATAGATGGGGTTACGGAGTCTGGCTAGGAACCATGTCCGCGGTAGTCGTGACCCTGCCTAGCTCGCCGGCCGCGTCAAGCGAAGTAAGCGTCATGCCGAGAGTGGACGGGTTCGACTTGCCAACCGTCAGAGCTTCCCGCTCCGAAACCATGGCCCGCGGAACGAACAGCGAAGAAACGTCGTCTCCGTCGCCCCACAGGACAAGGAAAGACCGCTCACGGAGAATCGGGTTAGACGGGAGGATCAGCGTGGAAAGCTCACCGCTCTTAGTCCACGTACCGTTAAAGAACAGTGCGGTAGTGTCCTGGTCCCACTGCATAAGGGTGAAACCGATAGTGAGACCGGCCGCGGTAACGTTAAGCTTCGCCGCGGTAGCCGACTGCCAAACCGGGACTTCGGTAACAGAAAGCGAAGGCGTAAGGGACACGCCATCCTCGCTTGCATAACCTAGATCAGTGAAGCCGGTAATCGGAGTGTCGTTATCAAACGCGGTATCGTCGTTCGGGTAGGTCGGAAGGGAAGCGTTAGCGGCCCCCATAAGGATTCGACCGTTAGGGGCGAACCGGATCGCTCCGGCATCTAGCTTAGACAAAAGCTCTCCTGAGATAGACGTAGATAGAGGCGGAGAAGACGAACCGCTGTTCACTGCTAACGGTGTCTTCTAGGTCAGTCGGGAAGAGTTCTTCGGTCACGTCAGCGAAGACGACAGTCCCGTCTGACCAGCCGGGCCCGTCACGCAGTAGAGCGGCCCTAGCGCGCATAGCGAGCGCTAGAGCGGCCCCCTTATCGGGGCCGTAAGCGTCAACGTCAATCGTGACCAGGTCTAGCCTGTCCCGAATCGACCGGCCCCCGCCGGTCAGGTGAACAACCAGCCGGGGCCGGCCCGTCTTATGCCCAACCAGACTCGCGGCTACGGGAACGTCAGTGATACGTGAACGTAGGAACTTAACCCCGACTTCGATAGGGTCATAAATCATCTGATCCGCTTCGCTTCTAGGGCTTTGCCCAACGGCCGGAATCGCGGCGTGTCTTCGGTCCCAAACTCAATCTTGATAGCGTCAACGTCAGCCGAGACGTAAGCGACAGGACCCGAAGCCTCTACCTCTAGAAGCGTCTTAATGCTCCGAGCGTACATCTGTCGGGGCTGACGCTTCGGGGCTAACTTCCTCGCGAGCGTCGCGATACTCCGGGCCGTAGTCAGGACCCGTTTCGCGACTTCCGGAGTCTTCGTCAGCGACTCAATAGCGGCCTGGTCTAGCTTCACTTCTACGTCAGGCATTAACCACCTGTACCGTAAGCGCTGTGTACCGGGCCCGGCCGCGGGAATGCCAGACGTACGGCTGTCCAACTACCTCATAGTCAGTACCGCGCCACCTGACCCGATCCTCTGCCGACACATCGGCCGAACCCTGTAGGTAGACACGGAGCCGAGTAAGAGCCGTCTCCCGATCAGCCGACTCATCAGGGGCCGACTGGTTCCCCGGGGACGGCTGTACCGAAGCCCGGAACGCCCCGGCCGGCCGCACCTTCGACCAGTCGCGAACCTGCCCATAGACGCTGTCAGCGAGCGGGGCCCGAAGAATGGTCACCCGCTCCGTGTACACGCTCATATCGGCCTACCGGGTAGACAGGGTCCCGGCCTTCCGCCGGTACCGATTCAGGGCAGCCTTAGCCGACTTCGATAGGCCAACGGGAACAGCGTCCGCGTAGCTCCGTGATTCGTCACCTACCGTTTCGCTCGCGAGACCCGGAGCGCTCTCTAGGATTCGGGCCACTTCCTGACAGATGACGGCCTTCACGTCTCCGGGCACATCATCATTCCCGTGCGTGTACACGATCCGGACTTCCGCCGGAACATCAGAGAACATCCGGACAGTCCAACCCCAGCGACGCCACAGGGTAGAGCCGGCTCGCGTCCACTCCGTAACCGGAACCCCGTCAATCTCAACGCTGGTCACTTCGTGAACCGGAGAGCCTGGAAGCTCTAGCGTCTGATCGTTCGGAGCAATGACCGTATACACGTCGCCCTCGACGCGGCCGAAGTTCCGCCGGCAATAAGCCTTCACTAGGTCGGAAACCTGGTTAATCAGCTCTCCGACTCGCGCTAGCTCATCTCCGCTGATCTCGCGGCCTAGGGTTGCCGAGATGTCAGCATGCGTTACAAGCATCTTTTCCCTTCGCTGGTTTCCAAGCCGGGCACGGGGCCCCCGCGGAGGGGGCCCCTAAACCTTCGGCTTAGGCCGCAGTCTGGGCGACGTAAAGGTGTTCCCGCCTCATGACGCGAGCGCCATAAACATGTAGGCCGCGAACAGCGTCAGCAAACCACTTCTCCGGCCGATACGCTTCCGTCTCGACAATCTGGTCAGCGTACGTAGTTGCGATCTTGTGACCCGCGATCAGGTGAGTGGTAGCGGGAAGCACGTTGCAAGAGACAACGTTGAAACCAAGGAAGCGGCCAACTAGACCGTTACGGATCGGCTCGTTAGAACCGAACTGACTCGCGTCAGTGAAACGCGGGTCTAGAAGAAGCCGGCCGTACAGATCCGGCGAGACGATAGCGAACCGGCCGTCATGCGGGGTTTCCGTCTTGTCCAGTGCAACGCGAGCGTTAACGAACTGCTGATAGGTGACATCCGGGGTAGCGGACAGGTCAAGGTTCGTAACCCGGTTAAGAGCACCGCTGACCGGGTCAACAATCTTCCCGGCAACGTAAGCGTCAGCCGCTTCCGCAAGCTTGCGAGCGGCCCGGCGCATACCCTCGTTCATGTACTTGCCACCGATAAGGGACTGAACCTTAGCGATGTCGTCAACCTTGAAACGGAAAGCCTTAGCTTCCTCAATCTCAAAGCCCTTGTCAGCACCCTTGATGTCCTGGATGCTGTCGCCGAAACCGGTAACCGGGTCGTAGTCCTCAATGGTCGGGTCTAGAACGGTCGGGATCTTGACCTTGTCACCCTGAGAACGAATCTCGCCCTCATAGTCAGTGTTAACGACTAGGTCAGAACCCACAACTAGAGCGGCCTTAAGCTCCGCCCAAATACCCGCGGTCCAAACTTCGGGAATAAAGTAAGCGGCCCGGTCGGTAGTGTTGAAAATGCTAATGGTTATCTTCCTTCACATCTAAGCGATGCCGAGCAGGGCGTTAAGCTGACCCTTCTCACGGGCAGCGTTAATTTCCTCGTTCGTCATCCGGGATAGGTCTTCGCGTGTGAGCTGACGAACCTTCGAACCAGAACCGCCAGAAGAACCCTTAAACACGTCCTGTGTGAACTCGGAAGTGTTCGGCTTCGGAAGCGACTTCACAAACGAAGCAATCGCGTCCGTGTCCGGCTCTCCGCTCTCGCTGACCAGCGGAGCGAAGTTGATAAACCGGTCATCCGGAAGGGTTACACCAGCCTTAGCCGCTTCCGCTGCTAGTGCGGCCTTCGCAAGCTTCGGACCCGTCTCAGCGAGAGCCGCGGCCCGGCCGCGAGCTTCGGCTTCCGCTACCGCCTTCTCCGCTTCTGACATCTGCGAAGCCTTGATAGCGTCAAGCTCGCTAGAGAGCGTCTTAAAGCCCTTCTCATGCTTGCGGGCTAGAGCCTTCCACTTCTCCGCTTCGGCCTTCCAATCCGTGCTATCGGTAGCCCCCATGTCGGTAGACTCCGCCGGCTGGTCAGAAACCGCAGTGTCGTCAGGCTGGTTGTTCGTCTCACTCATAATGTTCTCTTCCATGTCGGATAACCCATGTCGGGCGATTACGCGGCCTGTAGATAAGGGCCGTACTCTTCGTGATCACTCACTGAAATGCGGCCCTCTGCCAGGGCACGCGCATAAGCGGAAGCAACTTGCCTATCTAGGAAGTCGCTCCCCTCCCCGCCTTCATAGATCGGTCTAACCGAACATGCGCAAGACGGATGAATAGGAAGTAGGTCCCCGCGGCTATACGTGTTCGTACTAGCGATCTCGCATAGCCCGCAATGGTTCGGCCTAGCCGACAGGACCCGCTTATAACCAATGATCTCCGGATCGGATTCCATGGCAACGGAGAGAGCATCCCGGGCCGCTAGCTGCAAGTCAGCTTCGATTGCCCGGCCTAGCCTGTCGGCTGTCGCCTCTACCGCGTCCCTGTAGTTCCGGCCTTCGGATAGGTCAGTCCAGACCCGATGGAACGGACGTGTGTACACGTCTTCCAACGGAACCCCGTTGACCCGGCCGCGGACCCGGGACAGGTCAACGACGGGGGCCGGCCGGCCCCGCGTCTCTCTCGTCACCT
Source organism: Planomonospora alba (assembly GCF_039534085.1). Classification (NCBI taxonomy): domain Bacteria; kingdom Bacillati; phylum Actinomycetota; class Actinomycetes; order Streptosporangiales; family Streptosporangiaceae; genus Planomonospora; species Planomonospora alba. Next base: position 29,241 of record NZ_BAAAUT010000021.1, on the reverse strand, counting down.
GGTCGATAAGGTCAACAGCCCAACGGGCTTCCTGCTGCTGCCCGGCCCGAACGATCGGGACCACGTCAGCAAGCCAACCAGGGATCACACTGTCTCTGTGGGACGGAAGGGCCCGCCATAGCCCTAGAACCCTTCCCGTCAACACTCGCCGGAGCGTCAGACGTTCACGGCTATAGCTGTCGTAAACGCTCCCTAGACGGGTAGCTATGCCGCTTCCCTGTCCTGGTCGGCCCGGCCGTCTTCGTCGTCCTGGTCCTCATGCACGCCGGCTATAGGGGTAAGGCCGAACCGCTTTGCTCGCTCTACCGCTTCGCGGGCTTCTTCGTCGCGAAGCTCCGGGAAGCGTTCAATCTGCCCGGGGCTGTAGCCCGCGTCTTCCTGTAGCTGTCTGTCAGGCACGCCTAGACTCTTAAGCTTCATTAGAGCGTCAATGTGTTCGCCTTCGGTCCTGTACTCCGGATCTCTCCAGATCACTTCGGCCCGGAAGGCATCCTTCCGCGGGTCCTTAAGAACTGCGAAGGCAAGCCGGATCACTTCTTCCCATGCTTCGCCGAAACAGCGCTGACGCTGAACCACCTTCGCGACTAGACCCGCTTCCGCGGACTTAATCGACTCGCCGGAAGGCGGCTGTCCCGCCTGTAGCAGGAAGTAATGCGTCGGGATGCGGGAAACGCTCGCGATGTGCGTAGTAAGAGCGTCGATTAGACGAACGTAGTTCCCTAGGTCCACAGTTTCAAACTGACCAAACTTAGTGTTCGGGTCTTCACTGTGAAGCATCTTGTCTAGGGCAACCTTAAACGGCGGGGGTTCCTTCCTGCCGTCCACTTCGTCAAGCTCCAAGCCGGTTACCCAACGCATCGGAAACGATCCCATTTCCGACGCTACAAGGGCATCCATCATCACCTTATTGACCGCGTTTTGGAGTGGGATGATTCGGTGTAGCTCCGACATGGGTTCACCGCGGAGCCGCGGCCTATTGTTGATAGGAACAATCGGGACCACGCCTAGCGGGTTAGGGGCTAGCTTCCCGTCAGCCCACTTCTCCGAACCCTGCGGCCTGGTAGTCGTGTACACGCTCTTAGGCGTCATCAGCGCTACATGCTCAGTACCCCACTCGTCTACCTGACGAGTAAGCCCCATCCGGCGGAGCTTCCGCCGGCCCGGAACGTACGCTACCGCGGCTTCGTGCGCAGAGTACGGGGTAAGAACCGGGTACCCGTCAGCGTCAGCCCACACATGCACGAAAGCACGGGACTCCACTAAAACGTCAGTGTGCGTAGCGTCTGACTCGGCATCCATGCCGGATCTCTGCCAGATATCCCAAGCATCCCGGTCGGCCTTCGGGTCCTCCGTCAGCCGGAACCCTTCGACGCCTAGCCGCTCCGCTACAGAGTCAACCACCAGGGCACAGAAGTTATCCGCCCATTGGCCTTCGAACAATCCGCCGAAGGCTTCCTTAAACTTGACCTGTGCGAAAGCTAGGGGATGCTTCCCCTCATAGTAGTTGTCATACTTCGCGGACTCCGCCGACTGATGCTGAATCTCCCGGGACAGGTGATCAATCCACTGTTCCGGCGTCTCCGGCTCTTGCGTTAGATACATCTAGCCTTCCTAGTAACTCATAGCCCGATAGCGCTTCTTCCTCATGCGTCCATCAGCTAGAGCGTCAGCACGGGCTTCTACGGCTAGGACGGCCGCCATACAGGCGTCAATGTGCTTCTTAGACCGCTTCGTTTCCTTCCGAAGGACAGCCCCCGCGCGGACTTCGCGAGTCCGCGCATTCATTACGTGACGGGTAAGAGTCGCGTCCCCGATATGGCTAACCTGTCGAGTCTCGACAGCCGTACGGAACCGCTCAACCGCGGTAGCCATAGGGGTATCCCGGTGAGTCCAAAACTCAAAGACGTGATCGGTTCCGAACTCTAGGGCCCAACGTCCGACAATGTCTTGCCAGTACGCCGGGTCAGCATAAACCCACTCGACACGATACGTTTTGAACGCTTCCGCCATAGCGGCATCTACCGCTAAAACGTCCACTTCCCAATCATCGGAAGTATGGGGATTCTCCCAAACCTTAATCGGGAAGATCAGTCCATCGGACAGGCGACAGCCGACAATCGCTGTCGCGTCGTACCGCAACGAACCGTCAAAGCCGATAGCGATTTGGTCCCCGGGTTCCGGTCGGGCATCCGACCGAACCGCGTCCCATGCTTCCTTTGGCATCCATTGGTCAGCGGTAGCCGTAGGCTGGTTAAGGAAGTACCGCCGTGCCTCATGCTCCGGCATCTGCTGTAACTCCGTAACCATCCGGTCTAGGTCCATCCATTCCGCGGCCGGGCCGTACACGTAACGGAGAGCCTTCTTAAGCTCCGCCTTGTTCCGGATGGAAACCGGAGGGGCTTCCCTATGGTCGAACAGCAGACCAGGGTTATCTAGAAGCCCTTCAACTACCTTAAGGTAGTTGCCGTGTGTCAGTTCCGCGATACTGCCTTCGCCCGGGGCATACATGGTTGACGTTTCCAAGGCCCACGGTTCCGCGGCCTTCCGCTTAAGAAGGTTACGGGTAACCGTGTTATACATCCTGTGAAGCTCCGGAAGCGTGTACAGGTGACTCTCGTCAAAGACCGCGAAGGATTCCTTACCGCCATCCTTCGAAGACGAAGACGCGGTAGAAGGAACAATCTTCCCTCCATCCGGCAAGTTCACCGCGGACAGGTTCACGTCAAGCCCCGAAGTGTCCGCTAGCGGCCCCTCCGTCAGCATGTAGTACACATTGTCATACGTGTTGCCCGCCTGTGTCTCTTCGGTAGCGAGACAGCGAATATACGGGTACGTCAGCGGCCGGCCGACCGGGTTCCCGTTAGCGTCGAACCCGTCACAGCGAACCGGCCCTAGCGCTTCCGCACAAACGAGCATCCCGGCAAGCTCCGACTTCGCCCGGCCCTTCGGCCGGGACAGGAAAGCGCTAGTGACCCGCCTACGGCCCCGGGAATCGACTTCGTAAGCGTCAACGATGAACCGCGCATACTCGCGGTCAATCGTGATCGGTTGCCCCTGCACATCTCCGGGGCCGTGAACCAGGTAAGCCTCTATCCAATCAATGACCTGGTAGCCAAGCGAGTATTCCGGAGCCGTCCAACGTCCATCGGGACCGTACGGCACCGTAACCCCCTAAGTTTCCCGGATCACTTCCACACGGTTAGCGGGAATCGTGATCGTGATAGATGAACCCTTGTCCCCTGGTTCGATAGAGACAGACAGCCCTTGCGTCAACCAGGGGAACTCTTCTCCGTCGATAGTGAAACTGAAATAGCCGCCGGGAAGCGACGTGACGTTAACGACCTTCGCGAGCTTCGCCCTAGGCATCAGTCTTCTAGAGCCTTCCGCCGATCGGACAGGGAAGAAACCGCGGCAAGCTTCGGCTTGCTCTCTTCCTTCGGACCAGCAAGCTTCATCCGAAGCCGCATACGGTCAGCGACCGTAGCCCCTAGCCGTTCCTCATTAAGCCGAATCTCCGCTAGAAGCGCTGTCTTCGGTTCCTGGTGGTACTGCTCAACCAGCGGGGCAAGCATCTGTAGACGTTGCCAATCAGTAGGCGTAAAAACCGAAGCCTGTGGAGACGAACACCACGTATCCCACCATTCACGGGTAGCCGCGGAATACTTCGTATATCCGCGAAGCTTCGGGGCCTTCACTCCGGAAGGCTCGCTAAGCGTGATGGAATCGAAAGAGTCAGTGTTCCGGCGAACCTTATTGTCTTTCGGTACAGGGCCCATGCCTGCCACGCTTACACCCCCCTTCTCTGCTGATTGGCAACGTTCCGAACTTCCATGGGTAGCGAGCTTCCGTTACACCATTCCCCGATGAAAGCGGTGAACCGGGAATCGAACCCGAACCTCTACCCTCGCACAGCCCCTAGGATTCGAACCTAGACCAAACCGCTTTGGAGACGGTTGCTCTACCAATTGAGCTAGGGCCATAAGAAAGCCCATGCCGCGGAGTAGTCGGCACGGGCTAACTAGAGCCGTCTCCGGCGGGACCTTGTGACCGGACTATCCGGCCGCCGGAAAGCGGAGCGGAAGGATTCGAACCTTCTCTACCGGCCCGGTTACCCGGCAACCACGCCAGGCACAGGGGGCCAGAGTGCATGCCTACACCACGCCCCTAGATCAGCGTTAACAGATGGTTAGTCCGTGTACCGCTAACCAGTACCCCATGCCGGGATCGAACCGGCCTTCTCCGGAATGAAAGTCCGGCGTCCTAACCACTAGACCAATGGGGCCAAGTACCCGTCCCCGGATTCGAACCGGGAACCTTCGGTTCCTAAGACCGACGCCTCTACCTTTGGGCTAGACGGGCATACCAGCGGGGCCCCGAAGGGCCCCGGTCAAACTAGGCGGCTACCGACTCGACAAACCGAAGATTCTCGCCGATGTACCGCGTATAAGCGGGCGGAATCGCTTCCGCGAGTTCCCGCCGATCCGAAGTCCAATCAATCCCCATGGCTTCCTGCCACTCGGCAATCGTCCCCTTATAGCCCCCGTTGCCGTAGACAGCGAACATGTCCCCTTCGTAGAAGCGGCCATGCCGCCATCCCCGAACCCTGTGCCCCTGGTGGCTAGGGTGCTCCGGCTGAGGGACAGTCAGCCCCGACAGTTCAAACTGTCGATGCCGGAAAACCTTAAGACCGAAGGACAGCCCACACAGGACCAGGCTTCGACTCATCACAGCCTTACCAATCGGCTGTTCAATGATGTACGGCCTACCGGTCGAAGCGAGAGCATCCCGCGTCTCCGCGAGCAAGCTCACATGGTTAGCCCTGTCTCGGTTCGTTCCCGCGGTCAGTGTGCAATCCGCCTGACACGGCGGAGAAGCGTGGATCGCGTCGAACTCGCGACCGTAGTCCCGAATGAACCGGATAGCGTCGCCCTGGTGGAAGTCGAAGGGGTAGTTAGGCTGTGGCTCAATGTCCACGCCTACCACATCGAAGCCCGCGAGGTAGTAGCCCATACCGGCCCCCCCCGCACAGGAGAAGGCATCCAAGAGCCGAAGCCCGTTGGACTGCCTAGAAGACTGACCCGTCACGCATACCCGCCTAAGCCGTTGACTCTCGGAAGCGGAGCTTCCGACTTGCAAGGAATAAGCTACGCGGATTCGCGCATGTTTGCAAATCGGAAGACGAGAAATCCGCCGGCCCCGACAGGGCCGAAAAGCCTAGTCACACAGCGTTTCCGAAGCCTACGCTACGAAGTGCCAGACCCGTACGGATTGCGAGAGACAGCCCCTCCACAGTTCGTTTTTAGGCTGATCATGGGGGTACCCCCCTCCCTACCGGCTACTTACCGTGTTAGGGACGTGTACACGGAACGTACCGTGTGCTTGCGCTGTCTTCCTACTTGCAACCAGGGGACCCGGGACCTAATCTCTTGCCTGTCAGCAAGAGCTAGGGAAGGGGTAGCCCTGTGGGGGCTTCTAGGTTTGATCGGGTCTGGTCTAGGTCTGATGTGCTTGCGGTTGCTAGGCCGGGGGCTAGGGTCAGGGTTGTTTACCGTGTGCCTAGCCTGTGGGATGCTGGCTACCACGTTTGTTCTCTGGTCGGGTACGTCGAAGACGTGTGCCCGAACTCTGGTGAGTTCGCGTGTCGCCTGGTGGTAGGCCGGGAAGTTATCGGCTACCGGGATGTTGCTTCGATCGAAGCCCTGTAGGGCTACTACCCGTAAGCCCCCGTCTTCTGGCGGGGGCTTCTTCGTTTCCCGGGCCGGTAAGGTCTAGCGTTCCCGTAGGGTCTTAGCCTTATGACACTCGCGGCATATGGCCGCGAGGTTAGCTAGAGAGTGATTGTCCCCGCGGTCTACGTGGTCAACTTCGGTAGCGTCACCGGAACACACATAACAGGTGTAGTTGTCTCTCCGGAGCACGATTAGCCGGCGTCTAGACCAGTCGCCGGGAAGCCGTTCCCGGCGATTCGAAGTATGCCAACCTATCGGCTGGTGTTGTTCGCACTTCCCTTTGGCTTTGACTGTCTGGCGACAGTCGGTAGTGGAGCATACGGCTTTAGCTCTAGGCATGCTCGTATGTCTCCTATGCGCGTACTAGCTAGCGAGCGTTGTTGTTGTAGCGAGCTAGCTACTTAGTTAGTGGTGTTTGCGGCTACCCCGCTTGGGGCGGGTAGCCGCTTGTTAGTTAGCTTGTTAGTTAGCTAGTTCGCCCGAAGGGCGACTATGGGTTACAACCATCGCCCCCCATACCCCCCCCTCCGGGGGGGTTCTCACTCTACTAGTCGTGTCATTTTTCAAGATTCTTGCCCCTAGGTGAGTGTGACGTTCGTCACACGCTTGCAAGTCGGATGCAAGTCGGAAGATACGGTAGGTTTGGGGCATGGCAGTCTTAACGGTCAACGCTCCGGAGCTGTCCAAAGCGTTGACAAACGCGGAAGCATGGCTTCCGGCGAAGTCCGCCGTACCCGTTGCCCTGGTGGTAGCGAGCTACGACGGTCTTACGATCACGGTTACGGATCACTACACGGCCGGCGAGTCGAAGTGTCCGGCTGTCGAGTATCGCGGGTCTGACGAAGCCGTTCAGATCCGGCGGGAAGACCTGGTAGCGCTCGCGGCTAGGGCCCGTAAAGACGGCACGAAGAAGGTTCTCTCTCGCGTGACAGTCGAGACTGACCGCGGGGTTATCGTTCACGGTGCGATTGAAGACGAGAGAGCCGAAGTCGTGACAGCGCTCGCTGTCCCGGGCCCGTTCCGGGAAGAGTGGACGGTGCTCGCGGACATGTTCGCTACCGCGGCTTCCGATGCGGCCCCGTTCCCCGACCGCGTCATGGTGGCTCCGGCGTATCTCGCGATGTTCAATAAGGTCAGGCCCGACGCTTCCGGCCGCGGGGTAGACCTTCTGACTTGCCCCATTAACGGGGCAATCTTCGGCAAAGTGGGCCCGAACTTCCGGGGCCTGGTCATGGTGCTTGATTCGGGTAAGAACGAAGCGGCTCTAGGCGAAGGCGGTCTCTGGTGAAACTTTCCGGATGGACTTTCAGTAAGCACGCTCTAGGTAGGGCCCTTGACATGCTCGCGACGCCGGAAGAGATCCGGGCCTGTTTGGAGAGCCCGGAACTGATCTACGATCAGAACGACTATGGGCCCGACCGGAAGATGTTCCTCCGGGGCCGGCTTGCCCTTCCGGTGAATGCCGCAGAGCGCCACGTCTTGTCTGTGCTTCACAGGACAGCCGACGTGTACGACAGGGGAGACGTGTCCTACACGCTTCGTCAGGTGGCTTCGTGATCCCGGAAGACGTGTTAGAGACGTTCCGAGAGCAAGCCAGGCGGGACGTAGCCGCTAGCTCCGACCCGGAGCGGATAGCGTACGTGACCCGGGTTCTAGCGAGTCTCGCGAGACAGGAAGCCAGCCAGCCCGAAGCCGCATAGGAGAAAGCCCCCGCTATCCCGCGGGGGCTTTCTCGTTTCCGGGATAGCTCGCGGAACTTCCGACTTGCAAAGTGCCGTGTACACGACTAGTGTTCTTCGGGTCAGCAAGAGTCCTCTATCGAAGGGATGCGAAGTGAAGAACTACCCCGCAATCGTCGTCATGGCGGAGTGCCCGGAGTGTCACAACTATGGCCGGTACCGGATCGCTGCCGGGGAATACAGCGCGGTTGCTGACTGCGTTAACTGTGGGACGGTCGTGATCCCGACCCGCGGGTAGTGGTCCACAGCAAAGCCCCCGGCTACGGCCGGGGGCTTTCTCATTTCATGGGAATGATTGTGATCGAGTCCGCGGGTAGGTCGGCGACTCGCCACCTTCCCGGGCCTAGGGGATGAACCATGACCCGTTTGACGTAGCGAGCGAGGATCGTTCGACGTTCGTCTAGCGAGTCGATATCGTCTCGCTCCCACACGGATAGGAGATCTTCCGCGGGTAGCTCGCGCGCTTCCGCGGCTACTGTGGCGGACTGTTTCGCCCGGAGACGGTTAATCTCTTCCCGAAGTGAAGTCATGATCTCGCCGGCGTCTACCATTGGCATCTTGCCCGCGGCGGCGGCTTCGCGGGCTTCCCGGATCTTCGCTTCCTTTGCTTGAATCTCGGTTTCTATGAGTTCGACTTCGGAAGGCTCCGACTCCGTGTGCACTTCCCCGGCCGGGGTAAGCCCTAGCTCCGCTTCGATAGCTGCTCTCACGTAGGCGCGGACAACCTTCTCTAGCCATGCCATGTTGCGGGTAACCCCGCGGCAACCCCCCTGGTCCTTTGGCGGGCAGGCATATATGGGTTCGCTGTCTACCCCCGCATTCAATCCGGCCCCGCAAATGCCGCACGCCATAAATCCGGAGAGAAGCCACTTACGCGCGGTAGCTCCGGCCCCCCGCTTCCGGCCCGGATGAATGAACGGCTGTATAGCTCTCCACTTGACCGGCGAGAGTACCGCGGGCCATTCGCCGGCCCGGATCTCTTCCCCGGCATAGATGACCAGGCTTGCGAGCTTCGGACTCGCTAGAAGCTTCTGTACTTTGCCGAGAGTCCATAGCTTGCCGCTTACGGTTCGGAACCCGGCCGCGTTCCATCGCTTATGGATTTGCGAGATGCGGACTCCGGCTAGCAACCACTCCGCGGCTTCGTTGATATGCCGCTTCGCGACAGGGTCAACGTGTGTTAGGTAGCCGATTCCCTGCCTAGGGTCTGGTTTCAACCAGCCGGTCATGTGCTTACCGCCGTGAACCTTACCCATTTGGCGGTTCTGGACTAGCTTCCGTTCGATACGCTCGACGGCTCGCTCTACTTCCGCGGCGTCCGCGGCGGCTTGCATGCGTCCGATCATTCGGCCGTCAGCCGTTGTCAAGTCAACGTTGTTACTCGCGACCGAAGCGAGTTTCACGCCGGTTTCTTCGACTAGTTCAATGATCTGTTCATACTCTGCCGGCCGGCGAGTTAGCCGCGAATTACTGTAGTAAATGATCATGTTTATGCGGCCGGACTTCACATCGGCGAACAGCCGGTCATAGTGTGGCCGCTTCTTTTTCCGGGACCGGGTAGACGCTCCGATATCGTTGTCCGTGTACACGTCCACAACGGCGGCACCCATGCGTTCCGCCAGGGCCCGACAGTCTTCTTCCTGTCGGGCGACGCCTAGTCCCCGTCCTTCTTCGTCATCCGAGATCCGGCAATAGATGCCCGCGAGTAGAGTTCCGGGGGTTAGGGCCGCATAGCGCAGCATGTGACCTACCTCACACAGGGGGGTTCCTATCCTGTGCTTAACTCTACTATGCGTCGCCGTAGTAGACCACCGGCTGGCCGCGGGTGAGGTACATCAGCTCGTGGGCGAGCAGGTCGCGGCGGAGCAGCTCCGCGTCCGTCGCGCCGGGGTCGTCCTGCTTCAGGAACCGGCCGATGCGGCCCATGTCGTGGTTGCCGAGGAAGGTCGGCAGGGAGGAGGCGTTGGAGTCGGCGTCGGTGTGGTGGTCGTCGTCGGCGTAGAGCCGGGCCAGGCGCGCGGCGTCCGCGGTGCCGCCGCTGAAGGAGCGGGCGGCCTCCTGGAACGGGAAGTCCAGGGTGGCGTTCATGCCGCCGCGCGTGGAGTAGCGGCTGGTGAAGGCGGGGTCGGAGGAGTAGACCTCGCCGAACATGAAGAAGCGCTCGTTGCCGAGCTTGGCGGCGTAACCGCGCAGGGCGGGGGAGAAGCGCTCCCAGAACTCCATGTTGACGTGCTTGGCGGTGTCGATGCGGAAGCCGTCGATGCCGGTCTCGCGGACCCACGTCCGGTAGATGTCGATCATGCCCTCGACGACCTCGGGACGCTCGGTCCACAGGTCGTCGAGGCCGTGGAAGTCGCCGTACTCGGAGTTCTCCCCGCTGAAGGTGGAGTCGCCCCGGTTGTGGTACATCGTCACGTCGTTCAGCCAGGACGGCGTCTTGGCCCCGGCCGGGGCGACCGGCGTGTACGGGAAGGAGTCGGCGGTGACCTTCGGGAACCTCCCGCCGGAGGCGTACTCCCGGTCGTCGAACGGCCTGCCGGAGGCGTCGACGTAGGGATAGGCGCCCTTGGAGCGGTAGGAGTAGGTCTTCTCCGCGTAGTCGATCACGTCGGCGGTGTGGTTGGTGATGATGTCGAAGAAGACCTTCATCCCGCGCCGGTGGGCCTCGCGCACCAGCTTCTTCATCTCGGCGTTCGTGCCCAGGTGCGGGTCGATCCGGGTGAAGTCGGTGATCCAGTAGCCGTGGTAGCCGGCCGAGGCGTTCGCGCCGGTGCCCTGGACCGGGCGGTTGGCGAAGGCGGGGGTGATCCAGATCGCGGTGCTGCCGAGACCCTGGATGTAGTCCAGCCTGCCGATCAGGCCCTTGAGGTCCCCGCCCTGGTAGAAGCCCTTGTGGGTGGGGTCGAAGCCGGTGGTGAGCCGATCGCCGGACAGGCCGCCGGTGTCGTTGCCGGTGTCGCCGTTGGCGAACCGGTCGGTCATCGCGAAGTAGAAGCGCTCGCGGCTCAGGTCGGCGCGGAGCGCGTCGCGGGCGAGGCCGCGGTCACCGGGCGCCGCGCTCCGGCTCAGCGCCGAGACGACCGGCCGCGCCGGACCGGCCGCCGCCGGGGCCGCGGCGGCCCCGCCCGGCGCCGGTGCGCCGGCCGTACCGGAGGCGGGCGACGCGGCTGTACGGGATGCCGCCGGGGCCGCGGCTGTACGGGATGCCGCCGGGGCCGCGGCGGCGGGCGGTGAGAGGACGGCGAGAGGGGCGGTGACCAGGACGGCCGCGAGGGCGGCCCGGGCCAGGGGGGCCGGTCTCGTGCGCCGTGGGGGGAGGGGCCAGACCACCAGGGCCTCCACGGAGTGTGTTTCGGGGGTGTTGCCCGGAAGTTACTCACTGGACATGATCTGTGCAATCCCTTGCGGCAACTTTCTGAATCACGACAAGCGGTGCGGCGCGGCGCGGGGCCGGAAGACCTTCAAGGCGAGGAGTTCGGTCGGCCGAACCCCTTATGAACAGCGGATATCGTCGAGAGAGGAGGCCGTGAGCGAGTCGTCACGGTCTGTCGGCTCCGCGAGGGATGTAACAAGTTTGCAGAGTCTTGCAGCAAGTTCTTCCAATGCGGTTCACGTCGGCGTAACGTCCGGCGTACTCCACCCGGCCCGGCGGTCCAGTGCCGCCGGGCCGGTCCCCTGAGCCATGAGGAGAAATCATGCGGCGAGCCTTCTCGGCCGCGACGATCGTCGCGGCCCTCGCCCTGGCGGTTTCCGCCTGCGGCGGCGGCGACAGCGGTTCGACGGCGGCCCCCGCCCAGTCCGCTCCGTCCGACCCGTCGAAGATCAGCGGTGAGATCACCTGGTGGGACACGGTCCGTCCGGACAGTGAGGGTCCGACGTTCCAGGCGCTCATCAAGGAGTTCCAGGCCAAGTACCCGAACATCAAGGTCAACTACGTCAACGTCCCCTCGGACCAGGCGCAGAACAAGTTCCAGACCGCGGCCCAGTCCGGCTCCGGCGCGCCCGACGTGATCCGTTCCGAGGTCGCCTGGACCTCCCAGTTCGCCTCGCTCGGCTACCTGCAGCCGCTGGACGGCACCCGCGCGGTCGAGAACGAGTCCGACTTCCTGCCCGGGCCGCTGAGCAGCACCAAGTACAACGGCAAGGCCTACGCCGTGCCGCAGGTCACCGACACCCTGGCGCTGATCTACAACAAGAAGCTCCTGAAGGAGGCCGGCTGGGAGAAGGCCCCCACCACGGTCGAGGAGCTGAAGCAGGCCGCGCTCGACGTCAAGGAGAAGACCGGCGCCACCGGCCTCGCCCTCAACGTCGACGCCTACTTCCTGCTGCCGTTCATGTACGGCGAGGGCGGCGACATGCTCGACGTGCAGAACAAGAAGATCACCGTCAACTCCCCGGCCAACGTCAAGGCCATGGGGATCGTCTCCGACCTGATCACCTCGGGCGCCGCGGCCAAGCCGGCCATCCAGGACAGCTACGCCAACGCCATGACCGCCCTCAAGGACGGCAAGGCCGCGATGATCTACAACGGCCCGTGGGCGCTGGCGGAGATCTACCAGGGCAAGGAGTTCCAGGACAAGTCCAACCTGGGCATCGCCCCGGTCCCGGCGGGCTCGGTCAAGGCCGGCGCCCCCACCGGCGGCTGGAACTACGCCATCTACGCCGGCTCCAAGAACCTCGACGCGTCCTACGAGTTCGTCCGGTTCATGAGCACCCCCGAGGCCCAGGCGAGGATCGCCAAGGAGATCAGCCTCCTGCCGACCCGCGCCTCCGCCTACGACAACCCCGACGTCCAGGGCAACGCCGACGTCGCCGTCTTCAAGCCGATCATGGACACCGCCCTGCCGCGGCCGTGGATCCCCGAGGGCGGCCAGCTCTTCCAGCCGCTCCTGGAGGGCTACCAGGCCCTGGTCGGCGGCAAGACGACGCCCGAGGACATGCTCAAGACCGTCGACGAGAAGTACCGCGGCATCTTCAAGGACTGGAGCTGAGCCGTGGCGACCTCCACTGGACGTGTGACCGGCACGACCAGGGACCGGGCCGCGGGCGCCGCTGGCGGCGCCCGCGGCCGGGGCCGCCGCCCCGCCAAGGCCGGTCCGGTCCGGCGGGCGTGGTCGCAGTACTGGTACGCCTGGGCCATGGTCGCCCCGGTGGTCGTGGTGACCGCCGCGCTCGTCGGCTGGCCGCTGGCCCGGGGCCTCTACCTGTCCATGACCGACGCCACCGAGGCCACCATGGGCCGCACGATCGGCGTCAACGTCATCCCCTCGACCTACGAGTTCACGGGCCTCGACAACTACGTCTCGATCCTCGGCAGCGGGCTGTTCTGGGAGAAGCTCACCTGGACGGTCGTGTGGACCGTCGTCTGCGTGGCGCTCCACTACGGCATCGGCCTCGGCCTGGCCCTGATGCTCAACCGGAAGCTGCGCTTCCGCTCGGCCTACCGGCTGATGCTGGTCCTGCCCTGGGCGATCCCCGGCTTCGTGGCCGCCTTCATCTGGCGCTACCTCTACAACAGCGACTACGGCGTCATCAACGCCATGCTGCGCGGCATCGGCCTGGGCGGCGTCGGCTGGCTGGACGACCCGACCACCGCGAAGATCGCGGTCATCGCGGTCAACGTCTGGGTGGGCATCCCCTTCATGATGGTGGCCCTGCTGGGCGGCCTGCAGTCCATCCCCAAGGAGCTCTACGAGGCCGCCGAGGTGGACGGCGCCACGCCGTGGCAGCGCTTCCGCTTCGTCACGGTCCCCGGCCTGCGCACGGTCTCCAGCACCGTCGTGCTGCTGGGCACGATCTGGACGTTCAACATGTTCCCGCTGATCTTCCTGATCACCGGCGGAGGACCGGGCAGCTCCACCGAGATCCTGGTCACCTACGCCTACCGCGAGGCCTTCACCGGCATCCGCAACTACTCCGGCTCGGCGGCCTGGGGCGTGCTCATCCTGCTGCTCCTGGTCGTGATGGCCGTCGTCTACCGCCGCGCGCTGCGCAAGCAAGGGGAGGTCTGGTGATGAGCACCGCAACCGCGCCCGCGGGGCGCCGCCGCGCCCGCGGGCGCGACGAACGCGGCCTCGGCAGCTCGATCCTGCTGCACGGGACGCTGATCGTCGCCTCCCTCATCTCGCTGTTCCCCATCGTCTGGCTCGTCCTGACCTCGCTCAAGCCGCGCGACGGGTGGCTCTCCACCGAGCTGGAGTTCTTCGACAGCCCCTCGCTGGACAACTACACCCGCGTGCTGACCGAGACGCAGTTCCCGACCTGGCTGCTCAACTCGGTGATCGTCGCGGGCCTGACCACGGTCATCGGCGTCTTCCTCGCCTCGACGACCGGGTATGCGATCAGCCGCTTCCGCTTCCCGGGCTACCGGGGCGTCATGTGGATGCTGCTGATCACCCAGATGTTCCCGGTGGCGATCCTGATCGTGCCGCTGTACAACCTGATGGCGGGTCTCGGGCTGCTCAACCAGATCCCGGGCCTGGTCATCGCCTACATGACCGTCGCGGTGCCGTTCTGCGCGTGGATGATGAAGGGCTACTTCGACTCCATCCCGCGCGAGATCGACCAGGCCGGCCTGGTCGACGGGCTGACCCCGTTCGGCACCTTCTGGCGGGTCGTCCTGCCGCTGGCCCGGCCCAGCCTCGCGGTCACCGCCTTCTACTCCTTCATGACCGCCTGGGGCGAGGTCGCCTACGCCACGGTGTTCATGACGGGGGACGACAAGCGGACCCTCGCGGCCGGCCTGCAGCAGTTCGTCGGCCAGTACTGGGCCGACTGGGGCCTGCTGACCGCGGCGGCCGTGCTGATCGCGCTGCCCGCGGCGGTCGTGTTCCTGCTCGTCCAGCGCAACCTGGTGGCCGGTCTCACCGCCGGCGCCACGAAGCTGTGACATCACTGCTGTACCACACCTGTGCTATCACGTCCTGATATGTCGTTTGATCGGGGGACAAACATGACCGAGCTCGTTCACGTGGACCGTGCCGACGCCACCGGCACCGCGACCCGGTGGTGGCGGAACGCGGTGATCTACCAGGTCTACGTGCGCAGCTTCGCCGACGGCAACGGCGACGGCGTCGGCGACCTGCTCGGTGTGCGCAGCCGGCTGCGCTACCTCGCCGACCTGGGCGTCGACGCGCTCTGGCTGACCCCGTTCTACACCTCGCCGATGGCCGACTTCGGCTACGACGTGGCGGACTACCGGGACGTGGACCCGGTCTTCGGCTCGCTGGCCGACGCCAAGGCCCTGATCGAGGACGCGCACCGGCACGACCTGCGGGTGATCGTCGACGTCGTGCCCAACCACACCTCCGACCGGCACGCGTGGTTCGTCGAGGCGCTGGCCGCCGGCCCGGGCAGCGCCGCGCGGGAGCGCTACATCTTCCGCGAGGGCAGGGGCGAGCACGGCGAGCTCCCGCCGAACGACTGGGAGTCGGTCTTCGGCGGGCCCGCGTGGACCCGCGTGCCCGACGGCCAGTGGTACCTGCACCTGTTCGCCGCCGAGCAGCCGGACCTGAACTGGGAGAACCCCGAGGTCCACGCCGAGTTCGACTCGATCCTGCGCTTCTGGCTGGACCTGGGGGTGGACGGCTTCCGCATCGACGTCGCGCACGGCATGGTCAAGGCCGCGGGCCTGCCGGACGTCGGCCACCCCGACCAGGTCAAGATGATCGGCGCCGACGTGGTGCCGTTCTTCGACCAGGACGGCGTGCACGAGATCCACCGCGCCTGGCGCCGGCTGCTCGACTCCTACCCGGGGGAGCGGATCGGCGTCGCCGAGGCCTGGGCCCCGACCCTGGAGCGGCTGGCCAACTACGTCCGCCCGGACGAGCTGCACCAGGCGTTCAACTTCCACTTCCTGACCGCCCCGTGGGAGGCCGGCCGGTTCCGCCGGGTGATCGACGAGTCGCTCGCCAGCGCCGGCGCGGTCGGCGCGCCGGCGACCTGGGTGCTGTCCAACCACGACGTCAAGCGGCACGTCACCCGCTACGGCCACGGCGAGCTCGGGCTGCGCCGGGCCCGCGCCGCGGCGCTGCTGACGCTGGCCCTGCCCGGGTCGGCCTACGTCTACCAGGGCGAGGAACTCGGTCTGCCCGAGGTGCTCGACCTGCCCGAGGAGTACCTGGTCGACCCGCAGCGGCTGCGCAACCCCGAGGACGGCCGCGACGGCTGCCGGGTGCCGATCCCGTGGGCCGACGTGGAGCCGCACTTCGGCTTCACGATGCCGGGCATCGAGGAGACCTGGCTGCCGATGCCCGAGTCGTGGGGCCCGCTCAGCGTCGAGTCGCAGCTGCGCGACCCCGGCTCGACGCTCCACCTCTACCGCCGGGCGCTGCGCATCCGGCGCGAGCGCATCGCCTCCGACGCGACCCCGCTGACCTGGATCGACTCCCCCGAGGGCACCCTCGCCTTCGCCCGGGGCGACGGCTTCGCCGTCACGGTCAACCTGACCGGCGAGCCGGTCGAGCTGCCCGCCCCCGGCGGCGAGGTCCTGCTGGCCAGCGCCGAGCCGGAGATCGGCGCCGGCACCGTGCGGCTGGCGCCCGACTCGGCCGTCTGGTGGGGACGCGATGACGCATAACGGTGCCTCCTACGGCACCGGTACGGCCCGGCTGGCCGACATCGCCGCGCAGGCGGGGGTGAGCGAGGCGACGGTCAGCCGGGTGCTCAACGGCAGGCCCGGGGTGTCGGCGGTGACCCGGCAGGCGGTGCTGGCGGCGCTCGACCTGATGGGCTACGAGCGGCCGCAGCGGCTGCGCCAGCGCAGCAACGGGCTGGTGGGCCTGGTCACCCCCGAGCTGGACAACCCGATCTTCCCGGCCTTCGCGCAGGCGATCGAGAAGGCGCTGACCCAGCACGGCTACACGCCGCTGCTGTGCACGCGGGTGCCGGGCGGCGCCGCCGAGGACGAGTTCATCGAGCTGCTCGTGGAGCGCGGGGTCAGCGGCATCATCTTCGTCTCCGGGCTGCACGCCGACGTCACGGCCAACCAGGACCGCTACACCCAGCTGCTCGGGCAGGGCGTGCCGATCGTCCTGCTCAACGGCCACTCGGGCGACGTGCAGGCCCCGTTCATCTCGCCGGACGACTGGGCCGCCGCGCGGCTGGCCGTACAGCACCTGATGGACCTCGGGCACGAGCGCATCGGCCTGGCCGTGGGGCCGGGCCGGTTCGTGCCGGTGATCCGCAAGATCGAGGGCTACCGGCGCGCGATGGCGCAGCTGCTCGGCACGACCGAGGTGGACGAGCTGATCTCGCACTCGCTGTTCTCCGTCGAGGGCGGCCAGGCCGCGGCGGCGGCGCTGCTGGAGCGCGGCTGCACCGGCATCGTGTGCGCCTCGGACCTGATGGCGCTGGGCGCGATCCGGGCCTGCCGCGACCGGGGCCTGTCGGTGCCCGAGGACGTCTCGGTCGTCGGGTACGACGACTCGCCGCTGATCGCCTTCACCGACCCGCCGCTGACCACCGTGCGCCAGCCCGTGCAGTCGATGGTGACCGCCGCGGTGCACACCCTGCTGGAGGCGATCGCGGGCACGCCGGCGCAGCACTCCGAGCTCATCTTCCAGCCGGAACTCATCGTCCGGGGCTCGACGGGCTCCGGACCGAAGATCATCCGCTGAGGCCCCGGGCCTTCTCGCGGACAGGTCCGCCCCTCCCGGAGGATTCCGGGCGTTCCGTCATATCCTGGAAATATTTCCAGAACGACTGCGAAACCTGTCCGGGACACCCTGGTGCCCAGAGAGAGGTGATCGTCGATGATGTTGCGGCTGCGGGTGTCCTTCCCCGACCGGCCCGGCGCCCTGGGACAGGTCGCCCGGGTGCTCGGCACGCTGGGCGCGGACATCCTCCAGGTGACGGTGCTGGAGCGTGAGACCGGCAGGGCCGTTGACGACTTCGTCGTCTCCTGGCCGGGCTCCCCGGACGTCGCGGCCGTCGCGGACCGGCTCTCGGCCGTCCCGGGGATCCGCGTCGAGGGTGTCTGGCCCACCCGCGAGGTCCCCGGGGCGGCCCCCGACTACGACCTCATCCGGCACGTGGCCAGCGACCCCTCCCGGGCCTTCGTCACCCTCGTGGACGCCGTCCCCGAGCTGGTGGGCGCGGAGTGGGCCGTCGCCCTCTCCGCGGAAGGGGAGGGTCTCCTGCACCGCAGCTGGCAGGCGCCCGAGGCGCTCGAGGACGGCGGCATCGCCGGCGTCAAGCTCGCCGACCTCGCCCTGCTCCGCCCCGCAGCGCTCAGCTCGGGCTCCCACCAGTTGATGAGCATCCCCGTCCCGGACGCCGGGATGCACCTGGTGCTGGCCCGCACCCAGGGCCCGTCCTTCCACCGCGCGGAGGTGGACCGGGCCAGCCGGGTGGTGGAGATCGTCTCCATCATCGCCGGGGCGTGAGCGTCCCGGCGCCCCGCATCCATGGAACGTGCCAGGGGGCACGGGGCGCCGCGGGCGGGAGGGGGCCTCAGCGCTGCGGCGGGTCGATGCGCGAGCCGTCGGCGGTGAACAGCAGCAGACGGCTGGCGTCGACGCCGACCCGGGCGGGCTCACCGGCCCGCCAGACGGGCCGGGAGCCGATCCGGACGATGAGGTCGGCCCTGCGGTGCGTGCCGGCGGAGCCGTCCTGGGCCTGGTACTGCGGCTCCGCGTGGGCGTCCTCGCCGTTCAGCAGCCGGCGCACCACCGAGCGGATCCGGCCGCCCTGACCGGCCGCGGCCAGGTTCCGGGCGTTGAGCCGGGGGTCCGGCGGCTCGGGGACGCTGACGGAGGTGATGCCGGTCTCGACGTAGGCGAGCCACTCGTGGCCGTGGTACTCCAGGTTCCGGACGCGCCCGAGGAAGACGGGCCCGTCGAAGGTGTCCGGGACCGGTGCCACGCAGTCGGGCCGCAGGCCGACGATGATCTGGTGGCCGACGTGCTGGGAGATCGCGTAGGCGCGCGGATCGCTCCACGGGATGGTGATCTGGTGCGGGCCGAAGTCCAGCAGGATGAACTGGTTCTGCGGCGTGCGGACGGTCGCCGCGAGCAGGTTCAGCTGCTGGGAGTTGAGGAAGGCCGCGGTGAAGGCGGTGGCCGGGTCGTTGTAGACCTGGGCCGGGGTGCCGACGTCCTGGAGCACGCCGCGGTTCATGATGGCGATCCGGTCGGCCAGGGTCAGCGCCTCGACCTGGTCGTGCGTGACGTAGATCGTGGTGACCCCGAGGGAGCGCACCAGGGCGCCGATCTCCATGCGCAGCTCGGTCCGCATGCCGGCGTCCAGGTTGGACAGCGGCTCGTCCATCAGGAAGAGCGAGGGCTGCCGGACGATCGCCCGGCCCATCGCGACGCGCTGCCGCTGGCCGCCGGAGAGCGTTCCAGGGCGGCGGTCCAGGGTCTCGTCGATGTGCAGCGCCTTGGACAGCTCGGTGACGCGCTCGCGCACCAGCTCCGGGTCGGCCTTGGCGATCTCCAGGGGGAAGGAGAGGTTGCCGCGCACGGTGCGGTGCGGGTAGAGCGCGCCGTTCTGGAAGACCATGGCGACGTCGCGGTCGCGCGGCGCCAGGTCGTTGGCGAGGGTGCCGCCCAGCCACAGGTCGCCGGAGGTGACCTCCTCCAGCCCAGCGATCATCCGGAGCAGGGTCGACTTCCCGCATCCCGAGGGGCCGAGGAGGACGAGGAGCTCCCCGTCTCCGGCCCGCAGGTTCATCCGGTCGACCGCGAGGTACCCCCCCGGGTAGACCTTGGTCACGTTGTCGAGGACGACGGTACTCATGCGCGCGCTCGTTCCTCCCGGACGTGAGTGCCCGGATCCAGCCTGTGATTGATGAGGTAGTACATCGCGCAACGTGGTCATGTGTCCATAGATGTCGAAGGAAATCGCACATCTCCCGGTCACAACTCTGTTACCTGGCTGTATCACCCCGGTGGACAGGGCTTTCCGTGCCGTGCACCCCGCGCTCCGGGTCAGGGAGTGTTATTCTTTTCAGAAAATTTACGAAAAAGATTTCACGCCGGGCCGGGGCGGGCCACGCGGCTTGCACCCCCTTGCGGACGCATGGTGAGGTAGCTGCTGATGGACGGTGAAGTGACGCGGATCCCGCGCTCCCGGCCCGACGGGGCCGCCACCCGTCTGGCCGACATCGCCATCCACGCCGGAGTGAGCGAGGCGACGGTCAGCCGGGTGCTCAACGGCAGGCCCGGGGTGTCGGCGGTGACCCGGCAGGCGGTGCTGGCGGCGCTCGACCTGATGGGCTACGAGCGGCCGCAGCGGCTGCGCCAGCGCAGCAACGGGCTGGTGGGCCTGGTCACCCCCGAGCTGGACAACCCGATCTTCCCGGCCTTCGCGCAGGCGATCGAGAAGGCGCTGACCCAGCACGGCTACACGCCCGTGCTCTGCACCCAGCTGCCCGGCGGCGCGCCGGAGGACGAGTTCACCGAGCTGCTGCTGGAGCGCGGGGTCAGCGGCATCGTCTTCGTCTCCGGGCTGCACGCCGACACCACGGCGCGGATGGACCGCTACACCCGGCTCACCGACCGGGGACTGCCGATCGTCCTGCTCGACGGCTACACCGACCAGATCGACGCGCCGTTCATCTCGCCGGACGACCGGCTCGCCGCGCGGCTGGCCGTGCAGCACCTGGTGGACCTCGGGCACGAGCGCATCGGCCTGGCGCTGGGCCCCCGCCGGTTCGTGCCGGTGATCCGCAAGATCGAGGGCTACCGGCAGGCGATGGCGCAGCTGCTCGGCACGACCGGGGTGGACGAGCTGATCTCGCACTCGCTGTTCTCCGTCGAGGGCGGCCAGGCCGCCGCGGTCAAGCTCCTGGAGCGCGGCTGCACCGGCATCGTGTGCGCCTCGGACCTGATGGCGCTGGGCGCGATCCGGGCCTGCCGCGACCGGGGCCTGTCGGTGCCCGGGGACGTGTCGGTGGTGGGCTTCGACGACTCCCCGCTGATCGCCTTCACCGACCCGCCGCTGACCACCGTGCGCAAGCCGATCGGCGCGATGGCCTCGGCCGCGGTGGAGACCCTCCTGGAGGAGATCAACGGCATGCCCGGCAAGAACATGGAGCTGATGTTCCAGCCCGAGCTGGTCGTGCGCCGCTCCACCGGCTCCGGCCCGCTGGTCAACCGCTGACCGCCCCGCCCGCGGGCGAGTGAGGATGTGCGCAACCGTGACCCATGACGTCGTCGTGATCGGCGGTACGGGCGTCGACACCACCGTCTACGTCCCCGCCCTGCCGCTGCCGTACGCCGACACCCACACCGTGCCGCCGGTGCGCGACCGGATCGGCAACACCGGCAGCGGCGTCGCGCTCGGCTGCCACGCGCTCGGGCTGCGGGTGCTGATCGTGGACCTGATCGGCGACGACCCCCAGGGGCGGCTGATCAGGGAGCACTTCGCGGTCCGGGGCATCGACGCGGGCTGGGCCCACGCGCCGCAGGGCACCCGGCGCAGCGTCCTGCTTGTCGGCCCCGACGGGCGGCGCACCTCGCTGTTCGACCCGCGGGCCGAGCCGGGCGAGCGGCTCCCGCGCGAGCTGTACCTCGACGCGGTGCGGACCGCCCGGCACGTCCACGTGTCGATCACCGACTTCTCCCGGCACGTCTACCCCGACCTGGCCGGCCGGCCCGCCGCCACCATCTCCACCGACCTGCACGACTGGAACGGGGACGACGAGCACCACCGGGACTTCGCCCTCTCCTCCGGCCTGGTCTTCCTGTCGGCCGCCGCGCTCGGCGACCGGCGCGAGGAGGTCATGCGCGGCATCCTCGGCGCGGGCCGGGCCGAGACCGTCGTCTGCACGGCGGGCGCGGACGGCTGCCACGTCCTGGACGCCGACGGCCTGCGGCACTTCCCCGCGGCGCCGCTGCCCGGGCCGGTGGCCGACAGCAACGGCGCGGGCGACGCCTTCGTCAGCGGCTTCCTGTACGGCAGGCTGCGCGGCCGCCCGGTCGACGAGTGCGTGCGCCTGGGCGCGCTGGCCGGGGCGCACGCCTGCACGGTCCCCGGCACCCACGAGTCCCCGATCACCGCCGAGGCGCTGTCGGCGCGGACGTAGGCCGCCGGGGAGGAACGGCGGAGCGCCGCCGCGGCCCCTCCCGGGGAAGGACCGCGGCGGCGCTCCCCGTGCCGGGCCCTCCTGCGCGGGAGGGCCGCGGCGGATCCGGCCGGCCGCCGGGGGGACGGCCGGCCGGAGGTCAGCGCCCGGACTCCAGCTCGGCCAGCAGCGCGGCGGCCCGCTCCCGGTAGGCGGCGACGCCGGCCAGCTTGACCTCCTCGTAGCCGCGGATCACCTCGGGCAGCCCGGCCAGTTCGAGGACCCGGTCCTCGGTCTCCGGCCGCAGGCACGCCAGCGCCCGGTGCACGTCGCGGGTGTACTCGGCGACGAGCTCGCGCTCGACCCGGCGCACCTGCGCGCGGCCGAACGGGTCCAGCCTCGTGCCGCGCACCGCGCGCATGCCGTACAGCAGGCGGAGGGCCGGGTCGAACCAGCCGCCCAGGCGGATCTTGCGCTTCATGCCCATCGCCCGCAGCAGCGGCGGGTGCAGGTTGTAGGAGATCTTCGCGCCGGGCCCGAACTCGGCGGCGATCCTGGCCCGCTCGGCCGGGTCGAGGTGCAGGCGGGCGACCTCGTACTCGTCCTTGTAGGCCATCAGCCGGTGCAGCTGCCGGGCGAAGACCTCGGTGACCGGGCACCGGCCCGGCTCCTCGCGGGCCAGCACCTCGCGGACCGCCTCGGCGTAGCGGGCGGCGTAGCGCAGGTTCTGGTAGGCCGCCAGGTCCGGCACCCGCACGGTGAGCAGCCGGTGCAGCTCGCTCCCGGGGACCGCGCCGACCGAGGCGACGAGCCGGGCGAACGCGCCCTCGGAGAGCGCCCCCGCGGCGGCCCCGGCGCTGGCCAGGCCGGTCGCCCGCGCCACGGCCTCGGGGTCGGCGACGACCGCCCGGCCCCAGTGGAAGGCGGCCACGGTCCTGTCCGCGGACTTCCCGCCGCCGGCCCGGATGGCCCGCTCGATCGCGTGGAGGCCGAGCGGGATGAGCCCGCGCTGCCAGGCCGCGCCGAGCACGATGGTGTTGGCCGGCATGTGGTCGCCGAAGAGCGCCTGGGCCAGCTGCTCGGCGTCGAGATAGACGTTGCGGTCGTGGCGGGTGCGCGCCTCCAGCGCGCCGATCGGCGAGCCGAGGTCGACCGGGTGCGCGGCCGGGTCGAGCACCATGGAGCCGGTCGGCACCAGGCTGGTGGAGACCACGGCGACGGTCCGGTCGCGGTCGGCGGCGCGCAGGTGCCGGGGGTCGGTGGCGCCGATCAGGTCCAGCGCCAGGTAGGCGTCCACGCTGGCCGCGCTCGCCCGCCCGGACCGCTCGCCGTCGCCGTCGTAGATGACGACGTCGGAGACGACCGTGCCGCCCTTCTGCGCCAGGCCGGTCTGGTCGAGCCCGCGCGAGCGCCTGCCGTCGAGCAGGGCGGCGGTGCCGAGGATCTGCGCGACGGAGACGACGCCGGTCCCGCCGATGCCGACCAGCCGGACCGTCGTCTCGCCGGTCGGGAGCTCCGGCAGGGGCAGCCGCGGCGGCTCCGGCACGGCCCGCCGGGCGGCCTTCCCCTTGGCGGGGACCACGGTCAGGAAGGACGGGCAGTCGCCGTCGGCGCAGGAGAAGTCCTGGTTGCAGGACGACTGGTGGATCTCGGTCTTGCGGCCGAACTCGGTCTCGACCGGCAGCACCGACAGGCACTCGGACTTCTTGGCGCAGTCGCCGCAGCCCTCGCAGACCCGCTGGTTGACCACGACCCGCCTGGCGGGGGTGGGCAGCGCGCCCTTCTTGCGCAGCCGCCGCTTCTCGGCCGCGCACTGCTGGTCGTGGACGAGCACGGTGACGCCGGGGACGGCGGCCAGCTCGCGCTGGGCCTCCTCCAGCGCGCTCCGGTCGCGGACCTCGGCGATCTTCGCCAGCTTGACCCTCCGGTAGCGCCCGGGCTCGTCGGTGGTGACGATCACCCGGCGCACGCCCTCGACCTCCAGCCAGCGGGTCAGGTCGGCCACCGCCAGGGCCGGCTGGATCGTCTGCCCGCCGGTCATCGCGACCGCGCTGTTGTAGAGGATCTTGTAGGTGATGTTGACGCCCGCGCCGACCGCGGCCCGGATCGCCAGCGAGCCGGAGTGGTGGAAGGTGCCGTCGCCGAGGTTCTGGAAGATGTGCGGGGTGTCGGTGAACGGCGCCTGGCCGATCCACTGCGTCCCCTCGCCGCCCATCTGGGTCAGGCCGGTGAGCGTGCCCTTGCCGGCGGGGTTGAGCACCACCATGGTGTGGCAGCCGATGCCGGCACCGACCGGCGCGCCGTCCGGGACGGCGGTGGAGCGGTTGTGCGGGCAGCCGGAGCAGAAGAACGGGGTGCGCTGGGCGGACAGCAGCTTCAGCGGCTCCGGGCGGGAGAGCACGGCCAGGCCCGCGGCCACGCGGTCGCCGATCCCGGAGCCCGGCCCGGCCGCGACGCCCTTGCGGCGCAGGCGGAAGGCCACGGCCTTGGCCGCCAGGTCGGCGTCCACGCCGCCCGCCTGGGGGATCAGCCGGGCGCCGTTCTCGTCGAGCTTGCCCAGCACGCGCGGCGCGCCCGCGGTACCGTACAGCACGTCCTTGACGAGGGTCTCCAGGAGCGGAGCCTTCTCCTCCACGACCATGATCTCCTCCAGGCCGCGGGCGAAGGTGCGGACGATCTCCGGCTCCAGCGGCCAGAGCATGCCGATCTTCAGCAGGCGGACGCCGACCTCCTCCGGTGTGACGCCGAGCTTGCGGAAGCCCTCGCGCACGTCGTGGTAGGCGGTGCCGGAGGCGACGACGCCGAGCCAGGCGTCCGCCGGGTCGGCGGTGATCCGGTTGAGGCCGTTGGCGCGGGCGTAGGCGCGGGCCAGCTCGGTGCGCGGGCCGACCAGGGTGCGCTCCATCTCCAGCGACCACGGGGTGAGCAGCGTGCCGTTCGGCATGTGCCGGTACGGCCGGCCCTCGTACTCGACGCCGTACTCGACGCCGTCGTCGTTCTTGACGCCGGGCATGACCGGGACGACCCGGTCATGCCCGACGCTCACGGTGCCGGTGCCGTCCACGACGTTGGAGACGGCCTTCACCGCGACCCACAGGCCGCTCGCCCGTGAGGCCGCGATGGCGTGGCGGCCCAGGTCGAGCAGCTCCTGGACGGTGCCAGGGTGGACGATCGGCATGCCGAGGGCGGCCAGCGCGCTCTCGGTGGCGGAGGGCAGGGTGGAGGACTTGCAGGTCGGGTCGTCACCGCACAGGGCGATCAGGCCGCCCAGCGGGTGGGCGCCGACGAAGTTGCCGTGCCGGAGGGCGTCGGCCGCCCGGTCCACGCCGGGCGCCTTGCCGTACCAGACGCCCAGCACGCCGGCCTTGCGCGGCCGGGGGAGGGTGGGCACGAGCTGGCTGCCCCAGACGGCGGTGGCGCCGAGCTCCTCGTTCTGGCCCGGCCGGTGCACGACGCCGAGCGGCTCGGCGTGCCGGCGGGAGCGGGCCAGCTCCAGGTCGAAGCCGCCGAGCGGGGAGCCCGGGTAGCCGGACACCATCGCGCCCGTGTCGAGCCCGGCGCGGCGGTCGGCGCGCATCTGGTCGAGGATCACCCGGACCAGTGCCTGCGTGCCGGTCATGAAGACGCGGCCCTCGTCGAGGAGATACCGGTCGTCGGGGGTGATCTCGCGGGAGTCGGCGAAGATCGTCATGCTGGTGGTCCCGTCTGTCGGCCCCGCTTCGGATGGCGGCAAGGCTATGTCAGAAGGACCGGAATCCGATGGCAATGTTCGCGCTTATTGACGCTGTGATTAGCATCACATGTCATGGATGCAACGGATCGTGAAATTCTTCGTCTCCTCCAGGTCGAGGGCCGGCTGAGCAACCAGGAGCTGGCCGAGCGGGTGCGGCTGACGCCCTCGCCGTGCCTGCGCCGGGTCCGCAACCTCGAGGAGGCGGGGGTGATCACCGGCTACCGGGCCGTGGTCGACCCGGCCGCGGTGGGACGCGCCTTCCAGGTCCTCGCCTACGTGGAGCTGGAGGGTCAGGACGCCGAGACGGTCACCGCCTTCGAGGCCGCGGTCATGGAGATCGACGACGTGGTCGAGTGCCTGCGCATGTTCGGCCGCCCCGACTACGTGCTTCGGGTCGCGGTGCCCGACATGGAGGCCTACAGCCAGCTCTGCCTGGAGCGGCTCGGGCGCCTGCCCGGCCTGGACAAGCTCACCTCCCAGATCGCGATGAAGGCGCTGAAGCCGGGCGGCGTCCTGCCGCTGTGACCCGTGCGGGGCCCGCCTCCCCGATCCCTGCGCCGGGAGGCGCCCCGGGCGCCCCGGGGCGCCGCGGGCCGTGCGGGACCCGCGCCGCCCCGCGCGGAGGGCCGGCCGGGCGGTCCGCTCAGAAGGAGCGGCCGGGCCCGCGGGTGCCCCCCTCGCCCCCGCCGGTGTCCTCCTCGACGTCCATGCGCTCCTTGCGGACCGGCTCGGAGACGCTCCTCTCCTCGGTGACCTCGTCCTTGCTCAGGCGGACCCGCTCGACCGGGACGGTGTCCTTCTCCACCACCGGCTCCTCGGCGTGCAGGGTCACCTCGTGCTCGGCCTCGCTGATCTCCGGGCCGCGCAGCGCCTGGTCCAGGTTGTCGTCGGTGATCGGCTCGCGCTCCAGGCGGACCTCCTCGCGGCTGACCGGCACGCTCACCTGCTGCTCCTCGGTGACGACGTACTTGCGCAGCCGTGCCCGGCCGGCCGGGCGGCTCTCGGTGCCGACGCGGATCCGCTCCTCCGAGCGGGTCATCGCGTCGTCCTCGCGGCGTGCGGCCGCCTCCTCGCCGGTGAGGCCGGCGCGGCCGGTCTCCGCACGCCCGAGGGCCTCGTCGCCGGCGAGGTCCGCCTGACCGGTCCCGAGGGTTCCCTCGGTGCCGGAGGACGCCGGGGTGCCGGAGGACGCCGGGGTGCCGGAGGATGCCGCGGTCCCGGTCCGGCCCAGGCGCTCGCGCTCGCCGCCGGCGCGCGCCCATCCGCCCTCGCCCGGCTGGTTGGCCTGCTGCCAGGCGCTGTCCCAGTCCATGTCGTAGTAGCGGTAGAGCTCGCGCTCCTCCTCGGCGGAGAGGTGGCCGCCGGCGTCCACGTCGACGTTGGGGGCGTTCTTGACGAGGTCCTTGTCGAGGGAGAGCTCGACGTGGTCGGTGACGACGTCGGCGGCCTGCGTCGGGACGAAGGTCTCCTTGGTGCCGAACAGCCCGGTCTTCACGCACAGCCACTCGGGCCTGCCGGTGGCGTCGTCGAGGTAGACGTGCTTGACGTCGCCGATCTTGTCCCCGTTCGCGTCGTAGACGGTGTGGTCGATCACCGAGTCGATCTGCTCCATGGTGATCATGACATTTCTCCCCGTTTTTCGCTTTTGTCGCTTCCGACGGGAGGCCATACCACGCCTGCCCCCGGAGAAACCTGCCGGGGGACGGTCCCTCGGATCCGCCGCGCGGGACACCGGGACCGCCGCGCGGCCGCGCCCGCCGGACGCCGCGGCCGCCCGGCTCACCGCCCGTCGAAGCGGATGGCCCGCAGCAGGCCGGCCGCGGGCCGGTCCAGGATCGTGACGCTCGCCGCGGGCGGGAGCGCCCCGGTGCGGGCCCGCGCGACCAGGGCCCGCCAGCGCCGGCAGTGCCGGGCGAAGAGCGGGGCGGCCACGACCCGGCCGCGGGCGAGCTGCCCCGCGCGCGCCGCCTCGGGGTCGACGTCCAGCAGGACCAGGTGCAGCCCGGTGCCGCCCAACCGGGCGACCAGGGCCAGGCCGTACAGGATGTGCGGCCAGGTGCCCCGGCTGTGGGCGACGACGGAGTGCCCGCCGAGCACGGCGCGGGAGATGCGCGCCATGTGGGTGACGTGCACGACCAGGGTGCGCAGCGGCCGGGGGAGCGCGTCCAGCCGCGGCGCCCACCAGGCGCGGGACTGCCGCGAGTCGATCACCCGTGCCCCGCCGGCGCGCACCGGCCCCGTCTCGTCGCCGCGCAGGCCGTACAGGCGGTCCAGCAGGGTGCTCTTGCCCGCGCCGGGCAGGCCGGTGAGCAGCACCAGGGAACCGGGCGGATAGGTCAGGTCCTCGACGGACGGCGTGCAGGCCGGGGTGGCGGCCATCGCGTGCACCTCACACGGCAGGGGGACGGGGGAGACGGGAGCGCACTCCTGGGACGCGCGCCGCGCCGGGCGTGGCACGCCGATGGCCTGCACGGTGCCGCTTTCACAGGAGTTGGGCTATGGTCAACCTTAATGAGGGAACCGCGGTGGGGCACACGCAGGCCCACTGCCGCAGCGGCCGTGGTGGGCCTCGTCGTCATGGTCGTCCTCGCCGCCGTCGCCCCCTCCTCCTGGTCCGCCGGATGGCGCCCCGCCGACGCGGTGGCCGCCGTCGCGGACTCCCCGGCCGGGGCGGTGCACCAGTCGACCGCCCCGAGGCTCCTGCCGGGCGGGACCGAGCACCTGCCGACGCCCGTGCAGCTGCGCTCCCTGCCCGCGGTGGGCGCCGCCGCCGCGCTCCTCGTCCTGCTGCCCCTGGCCCTGCTCGCCGCGGGCCCGGTGGCGGGCTGCCGGCGCGGGGTCCGGCAGGCCGTCGCCCCGCGCAGCCCGCCGCTGCCGTAGCCCCGGCTTTCCTCTTCCCTTCCCAGGCCTCCGCCCGGCCCGCGTGACGCGGACCGCGGCCGGGGCCTCCCGGCCGTGCGCCGGCGCGTCGCCGCGCCGCGCCGCGGACCGGGATCGGCTTCCACGGTGACGGGCCCGGCGGGCCCGGCCGTCAGCGAGTCATGCAAGGAGTCGATGTCGTCATGGGTGACATCAGATCGGCAAGCAGCCTGCTGGAGGAGTACCAGCGGCACACCGCGCGGCTGGAGGAGCTGCGCGGGCTTCTGCACGAGCGGCTCGCCGCCGCGCGGGCGGAGCTGGAGGCCCTCACCGGAGACGGGCGAGGGCCGCGACGGCCGGCGGACGGCGAGCCGGTCCCGCTGGAGTGGGGGCGCGCCGAGCGCGCCAGGGCGGCCGTCGCCGAGATCGAGGCGGCGATCGAGCGCCTGGACTTCGGCGTCTACGGCACCTGCCGGGGATGCGGGGCGTTCATCGCCCTGGACCGGCTCAGGAGGGTCCCGCAGACGCGCCACTGCGCCTCCTGCGACCCCGGCGGGAGGAGGTGACGTGCTCCCCACCCGCCGGACCGCCGGCCGGACGGCGCCCGTACCGGCCGGCGACCGCAC
>NZ_BAAAUT010000021.1:0-435 GCF_039534085.1 Planomonospora alba | reverse complement strand
CGCGCCCTCGCCCGGCTCCCCGAGAACGGACTCCCTGCGAAAGGACATCGGAACCATGACCACCGCCACCCACCTCAGCACCGTCCAGCTCGACGCGATCCGCGAGGAGCTGGAGGAGCAGCTCTTCCGGTGGACCAAGAAACTGGCCGAGCTGGAGGCGGCGGTGAACGACGACGCGGTGGAGGTGACGGAGAAGTCCGGGCTGCTGGCCGACATCGTCTCCGCCGAGCGGAACGCCGGCGTCGTGCGCGAGGCCCTGGAGAGCATCGCCGCCCTCACCTACGGCCGCTGCGACGGCTGCGCCTCGCCGATCCCCTTCGAGCGGCTGAAGGCCCGGCCGCTGGCCCGGCTGTGCATGGAGTGCCAGCGCCGCCACGAGACCAAGTCGGATCGTAGCCATGTCGTTCTGTGAGCCAAGGAGTTGGGTTCCGTCCT
>NZ_BAAAUT010000020.1:16727-115800 GCF_039534085.1 Planomonospora alba | reverse complement strand
GCCGCGCTGGACCGGCTGGTACGGCTCCGCGAGCCGAACCCGGTGGCCGCGCAGCTGACCTCCGCCCAGCTGGAGCTGGCCGGGCTGCCGCTCCCGCTCCAGGAGCCCGCCCTCACCGGATGACGTGCTCGAAGAGCTCCTCCCAGCGGTCCAGGACCCGCTCCGGCCGGAACGCCTCGGCACGGACCCGGGCGGCGGCGCCCAGCCGCCGCCTCCGCTCCGCGGCGTCCCCGCCGTCGGCGGGGGACATCAGCTCGGCCAGCGCCGCCGCGAAGGCGTCCACGTCGGCCGGGGGGACCAGCAGCCCGGTCTCCCGGTCGGACACCAGCGACCGCACCCCGCCGGAGACGTCGAACGCGACCGCGGGCACCCCGTAGGACGCGGCCTCCGCCACGACCAGCGGGAGCCCCTCGTGCTCGCTGGACAGCCCCAGCACGGACCCGCCGAGGTACTCGCGCGCCATCTCCGCCGCGGGCACCGCCCCCCGGAACACCACCCGGTCGGCGACCCCGCACGCCCGGGCGTGCGCCCGCAGCCGCTCCTCCTCGGCGCCCTCGCCGATCAGGTGGAGCTCCCAGCCGCCGGCCCCGTCCCCGGGCGGCCCGCTCCCCGGCGGGTCCCCGCGGGCCCGGCCGCCCGCCCGGCCCGGCGGCTCGCCCGCCCCGCAGGCCAGGGCGAAGGCCGAGATCAGCCGGTCGAAGCGCTTGACCCCCTCCAGCCTGCCGATCCCGAGCACCCGGCGGGCGGTCAGGTCGGAGGTCCGCGACGGCCAGGAGGGCAGCGGGTTCGGGATGGACCAGGTGTTGGGCAGCCGCGCGTGCTCGGAGAACGACCAGGCGTCGTCCTCGCTGACGAACACCGCCTTCTCCAGGCGGCCGTAGTGGCCGCTGACCGCGCGCAGGTGCCAGGAGCCGCGGGCGTGCCGGTAGGAGCCGTGGTACTGGCCGATCGCCAGCAGGTGCCGCGGGATCAGGGCCCGGATCCGGGTCACCACGCTGGGCGAGGACAGCACCGCGAAGCCGGGGCCCAGCCGGTCGAGCAGGGCGGCCAGCCGCCGCCGCTCGCGCCGCCTGCCCAGCCGGGAGAGCGGCCCCGCCGGGGTGCGGTGCACGACGTGGCGGTGGTAGGCGGGCCGCTCCACGTAGCGGAACGGGCGCGCCGCCCGGTGCAGCCCGATCACGTGCACGTCGTGCCCGCGCTCGGCCAGGCCCTGCGCGACGGTGTGGGTGACCCGCTGGACGCCGCCGAGCGTGTCGGCGTCCAGGCAGGCGAAGACCACGGTGTGCGCGGGCCGCCCGCCGCCCCCCGCCCGCCGGGTGCTCCGCGCGGGGCTCCGGCCGGCCGGGCCGCTCACCGCAGCCACCCCAGGACGGCCGCCCGGACCGGCGGCCGGGCGGGTACGGCGGGGCGGGGCCGGCCGGCGGGCGGGGCGAGGCCGAAGAAGTCCTCGACCACCCGGGCGCTCGCCTCCCCCTTCTCGTCGGCGCACCACAGCTCGCGGAAGGCGGCGTACTTGGCGGCGAACGAGGCGGAGACCGCGTCGAGGTCGCGCAGCGCGCAGATCAGCTCTCCGGTGGTGGCCAGGCACGGCCCGGGGGCGATCGCCGGCAGGTCGTGGTAGACGCCCCGCTCCACCCGCCGGTACTCGTCCCAGTCGTCGATCAGGAACAGCATCGGCTTGCCGGTCACCGCGTAGTCGCACATCACCGACGAGTAGTCGGTCAGCAGCGCGTCGGAGGCCAGCATCAGGTCGTTGATCTCCGGATAGGACGCCGCGTTCCGCACGAAGTACCGCAGGTGCGCGGGGACCCGGTAGCGCTCGACCGGGTGGGGGCGGAGCACCACCACCCACTCGCCGGCCAGGGCCCCGGCCATCTCCTCCAGGTCGGCCCGGACCGAGGCCCCGGAGAACTTGGCCTGGTCCCGGTAGGTGGGTGCGTACAGCAGCACCCTGCGGTCCGGCGGGAGCTCCAGGCGGTCCCGGACCCGCTCGGCCGCCGCCGGGTCGCCGTGCACGAGCACGTCGCAGCGGGGCGAGCCGTACCGGAGCACCGGCCCGGTGTACTCGTTCGACGGGACGAAGATCCGCTCGAACTCGGCGCTCGGCGCGACCAGCGCGTCCCAGCGCGCCACGGCCGCCCGCCACCGCGCCCGGGGTCCGGGGAAGTCGGCGCGCAGGTCGGGGGAGTTGAAGCCGATCGACTTGATGCCCTGGCCGTGCCAGGTCTGCAGGTAGCGGGTGCGCGGCGGCTTGGGGTAGTCCAGCGGCAGGCCGTGGCTGTCCACCCAGTAGCCGGCCCGGGCCATCGTCCAGACGTAGCGCCAGCTCATCCGGCGCACGAGCGGGACGCCGGGCGGGAAGTTCCGCCGGTTGCGGGCGACCGACCAGACGGCGCGGATCGGCGCCCCGCGCCGGCGCAGCTCCTCGTGGACGTAGCGGGGGTTGCCGGTGTAGCCCGCGCCGACGTCGGACTCGAACAGGGCCAGGTCCGGGCGCGGCGGCAGGACCTTGATCAGTCCCTTGTAGACGCGGAGCTTCAGCCGCGGGCCGCTCAGCCTCCGCACGGCCCGGGCCTTGAGCTCCGCCAGCCGGGACGCCCTGCGCAGCACGCCCTGCCGCCGCCAGGCCACCCGCAGGACCCCCGCCGCGCCCTCGGCCCTGACCGTGACCCGGTGGCCGGGCACCGCGAGCCGGACCGGTTCGGCCGCCGGGTCCACGAGGAGCACGTCGGAGGTGCTCCGGCCGTCGGGGCGGGTGACGACGACCTTCGGCTCGCAGTGGCCGTCGAAGCCCAGCCGCCCGCCGGGCCGGAGCGCGGCCAGGTCGAGTGCCGCCTCGCTGAGGAGGCTGCCGTCGGGCTGCTCGCGGGGCGTCAGCCGTACCCTGTGCGGGCCGAGCCTGAGCGCCGCGGTCCAGCCCGGATGGGCGGCCAGCACTCCGAACGGGTCGTAGGTGCGGACCGCCAGGGCGAGCCGGGTGCCGCGCACGGCCAGGGCCGCCTCGTGCCGGAGCCGGCTCGCGGTGAACGGCAGCTCGGCCATGCGCAGCGCGGTGATGTCCATCTCCGGGGAGGGGACGGTGCCCCAGTAGGTCCGGCCGTCCCTGCGTACGGCGGTGCGCGGCGGGGCCTGCGGGCCGTTGAGGGAGCGGGCGGCGACGGCCAGCTCGCGGGCCCGGCCCTGGAGGATCAGCGAGCAGCAGACCCGCGCGACCGGGTCGAGCCGGTCGAGCACCGCGGGGTCGATCTCCGCCAGGTACGGCCGGGCGAGCGTGGTGAACTCGGCGATCCAGACCGGGTCGCGGGCGGGCAGCGTGTTGAGGTAGACCCGCAGGTCCTGGCGGAGGAAGCGGTGGTGGCGCTCGGGGAGCAGCTGGTCGTGGCCGTGCCTGCGCAGCGCCTCGTCGCTGAGGCGGGCGGCCCGGATCCGCTGCCGGGCGTTGTCCAGTTCCGCGTAGCGCAGCGAGATCGAGGTGGGGGCGGCGCGGGCGCGCGCCCGGTGCCAGAGGTAGACGGTCCACGGGACGACCGCGAACCGGCGGGCGGCGCAGTACAGCTCGGCGCTGAAGACGTGGTCCTCGAAGTGCAGGTCCTCCCGGAACGGGACCCGCCGGAGCAGGTCGATCCGGTAGAGCTTGTTGGTGGCGAAGGAGTCGAGGAACATCCCGGGTTCGGCGGCGATGCCCTCGACGGTCCTGCGCCGGGCGAACAGCTCGGGGTAGTAGCGCCGGCTCCTGCGGCTGCCCTCGTAGTAGCGGGAGATCTGCCCGGTGACGAAGTCGGCGCCGGTCCGCTCGATCTCCTCGAGCAGGCTCTTGCAGGCGTGCCGGGTCAACCGGTCGTCGCTGTCGAGGAACATCACGTACGGCGCGCGGGCGGCGGCCACCCCGGCGTTGCGCGGCGCTCCGCAGCCCCCGCTGTTGCGCTCCCTGCGCACGTAGCGGACCCGCGGGTCCTGCTCGGCCAGGGCTCTGGCGACCCGCTCGGTGTCGTCGGTGCTCGCGTCGTCCACGACGACCGCCTCGACGTTGCGCAGCGACTGGCCCAGCACGGACCGTACGGCCCGGGGCAGCCGGCGGGCGTCGTTGTAGGTGATGACGACCACACTGCAGTCCGGCACATTGATCACGGTTTGAGCTATTCCCATGAATAAATGCGGACTTGTCCGTCTTGTGAAGTGATGTCATGTTCTTTGCCGATTCTCGCCGGAGAGATGAGGGGCGCGAACCGGACGGCCGCCGGGCAGGCCGTCCGAGGGAGGCCACCGGGGCCGTGCCGTACCGGACGGGCGGAGGACCGCGCCGTACCGGACGGGCGGAGGACCGCGAGAATTCCCCGGGAAGGGTGCGCCGCCGCCGGAGGCCTCCTCGCTCTCGAAGGGCGGTGCGGGATACTTCGTGCGCGAGCGCGTCCGCCGGACCCGGTGGTGGAGCCCCGGCTCACCCCTGGTGCAGGAGACCAGGATCCTGGACGTGGAGCCGGCCGAGGCCGCCGACCGGGCGGCGTGGAAGCGTGCGGGCTCCCCCCGGCGCTGCCGGGGCGGCGCGCCGTGCCGCAAGGGCTTGCCCGGGCCGGGCACGACCGATTACACGAGCCTGGCGGGGAATGCGATGAGCCCGCTCTTCGGCTTCAGCGGGACGGAACTCCTGGAGCTGCCCGCCGATCCCGCGCGGCTCAGGTCCGAGCCGCTGCGGCTGCGGGCCGCCGAGCGGGACCGGCAGGCGAAGTCCGGCGGCTCCGCGAAGAACATGCCTGCCGAGGACGAGTGGCTCTGGCAGAGGGGTGCCCTGCTCCTCGGCGAGCTGCCCACCCCCCGGCGGTCCGCGCGGCCCTCTACCGCCTGCCGGCGGACCTCCCGGGGGCCCGGATCCTCACCGGCCGGGGAGAGGTGACGCTGGCCCGGACGCTCCGGGACGACCACATCGAGGAACGCATCGTGATCGACCGGACCACGGGGGAGGTCTCCGAGAGACGGCACCTGCTGCTGAAGCCGGATCCGGCGCATAAGGGCGACACGCACTACTTCACCAGCCTGCCGGCGGGGACGGTCATGGACGAGGCGCGGCACCGGGACGCGGGCTGGAGCGACCGGGAGCCCGACCTGCCCGGCGGCTGCACGCTGGACGGGATGGCGCGCACATCGCGGCTGTGCACGTCTGACGGCGGGCGGTGAGCCCGCCGCGGCTGTGCGCGTCTAGCGGCGGGCGGTGAGCACGCGGCGGACGAGCCAGGCGAGCAGGGCGAGGCCCGCCAGGACGGCGGCCACCGGGGCGGCGCGGCGCAGGAGCGGGACTCCGGCGACCTCCAGCAGGTCGAGCGCCTCCTCGTCGGGGGTGCGGGAGGTGCGGGCGGTCCCGCCCGGGTGCGCCTCCCCCGGCCGGTCCTCCGTCGCGGACGTCCGGCCGAGGGAGGGCACCGCCGTCAGACGCCGGGCGGGACGGGCCTTCCCGCCCGGCTCGCCGGAGCCGGTCTCCTCCCCGCTGGCCCCGCTTGCCACGCTGGTCCCGGCTGCCCCGCCCGTCCCGGCTGCCCCGCCCGTCCCGGCTGCCCCGCCCGTCCCGGCGGCCCCGCCCGTCCCGTCGGCTCCGGTGGAGCCCTCCGCCAGCAGATCGGACAGCGCGGCGGCGAACCGATCGATCAGCTTCGCGCCGACCTCGGCCATCACCCCCCGGCCGAACTGGGCGGGGCGGCCGGTCACGGCGAACGACGTCTCCACGGAGACCCGGGTCCCCTCACCCTCCGGGCGGAGGCGGGCGGTGACCGTGGCGCTCGCCGTGCCGGAGCCCCGCGCCTCCTTGCCGGAGGCCTTCAGCACCGCGGTGTGCGCGTCCTTGTCGACGTCCTCGAACGCGGCCGTGCCCCGGTAGGTGACGGTGATGGGGCCGACCTTCACCTTCAGCCGGCCGGTGAAGGAGTCGCCCTCCACGGACTCGAGCACCGCCCCCGGCAGGCACGGGGCGACGCGCTCCACGTCGAGCAGCACCGCCCAGGCCTGCTCGACCGGGACCGGGACCGTGAACTCGTGCTCGAAGCGCATCGTCATCGACTCTCTCCTCCGACCGGCCGGACGGGGCCGCTCCTGCGGCACCTGGGATATCTGTGACAGTACGACTACGGACGGGTCATCGCCAGAGCGTGCGCCGCACCGGCCGGGGCGGGGCGAGGAAGGGGAAGGCGCCCCGGCCGGTGGGACGCGGCCCGGCGGGGTGCGGACCGCCCGGCCCGCACCCGGTCCGCCGGGGTGCGGGCCGTACGGCCCGGCACGCGGCTCAGCCGAGCGCGGACCGTACGGCGCGGTAGGTCAGCACCCGGGCCAGGTGGCGGCGGTAGTCGGGCTTGGCGTGCAGGTCGGCCGGGGGTGAGGTGCCCTCGTCCGCCAGGCCGCAGGCGTCGCGGACCGGGTCGCGGCCCCCGTCGCCGCCGGGACCGCCCGCACCGGCGCCGCCCGCACCCTCCGCGCGGCCGCCGCCCCGCGCACCGCCGTCGCCGTACGGGCCGCCCGGGGCGGGGGCCGTGCCGCGCAGCGCCTCCTCCACGGCACGCGCCCGCACCGGGACGGGCCCCATGTTGGTCAGCCCGATCCGGGCCTGCGCGATGCCCCCGTCCTCGATCCGCACGGCGGCCGCCACGCCGACGACGGCCCAGGCCTGCGCGGTCCGGTGGAACTTCTCGTAGTGGAAGCCCCAGCCGGCGCCGAGCTTGGGCACCTTCACCCCGGCCAGGATCTCGCCCGGCTCCAGCGCCGTCTCCAGGTAGCCGGTGAAGAAGGCGGCCGCCGGGATCTCCCGCTGCCCCCGGGCGGAGGCGGTGACGAGCACGCAGTCCAGGGCGAGCGCGACGGCGGGCAGGTCCCCGGCCGGGTCGGCGTGGGCCAGGGAGCCGCCGAAGGTGCCGCGGTGCCGTACGGCGGGGTCGGCGACCGTGGCGGTGGCCAGCGCGAGCAGCGGGGCGTGCTCCCGCACCAGCGGGGAGCGCAGCACCTCGTCGTGGGTGGTGAGCGCGCCGACGAGCACATGGTCGTCCCGGTCGTGCACGCCGCGCAACTCGCCCAGCCGCCCCACGTCCACCAGCAGGGTGGGGTAGGCGAGCCGCAGGCGCAGCAGCGGGAGCAGGGACTGGCCGCCGGCCAGCACCTTGACGTCGCCGTCGCCGGAGTCGGCGTCGTCGAGGATCCGGCACGCCTCGTCCAGGGACGCGGGGCGGGCGTAGTCGAAGGGGGCGGGGATCACTGCGCACCTCCGGCGGTCTCGGCGGCTCCCGTGCCGTCCGCGGCGGCCCCGGGACCGGGTGGTCCGGCCGTGCCCCCGCCGCCGGAGCGGGCCAGGGCGCGCCAGACCCGCTCCGGCGTGCAGGGCATCGGGACGTCGCGCACGCCGTACGGCCGCAGCGCGTCGACGACCGCGTTGACCACGGCCGGGGTCGAGGCGATCGTCCCGGCCTCGCCGACGCCCTTGACGCCGAGCGGGTTGCTCGTCGCCGGGGTCTCGGTCCGGTCGGTGACGAAGTCCGGCAGGTCGGCCGCGGACGGGATCAGGTAGTCGGCCATCGTCGTGGTGAGCAGGTTGCCGCCGGTGTCGTAGACCGCCTCCTCGTACAGGGCCTGGCCGATGCCCTGCGCGATGCCGCCGTGCACCTGGCCCTCGACGATGAGCGGGTTCACCACGCGGCCCACGTCGTCGACCGCCACGTAGGAGCGGATCCGCACCGCGCCCGTCTCGGTGTCCACCTCCACCGCGCACAGGTGGGTGCCGTGCGGGAAGGAGAAGTTCTCCGGGTCGAAGGTCGCCTCGGCGTCCAGCCGGGGCTCGAAGCCGTCCGGCAGGTCGTGCGCGGCGAAGGCGGCCAGCGCCAGCTCCTGGATGGTCCGGCCCGCCTCGGTGCCGCGCACCCGGAACGCGCCGCCGGAGAACTCGACGTCGTCGTCGGCGGCCTCCAGCAGGTGCGCGGCGAGCCGCTTCGCCTTCTCCTTGACCTTCTCGCAGGCGGCCAGCACGGCGACGCCGCCCACCACCAGCGAGCGCGAGCCGTAGGTGTCCAGGCCGCGCGGGGAGACCGCGGTGTCGCCGTGCAGGACGGAGACGTCCTCGAACGGCACGCCCAGCGCGTCGGCCACGATCTGGCTCCAGGCCGTCTCGTGCCCCTGGCCGTGCGGGGAGGTCCCGGTGACGACCTCGACCTTGCCGGTGGGCAGCATCCGCACCGCGGCGTGCTCCCAGCCGCCCGCCCCGTAGCTCAGCGAGCCGAGCACCCGGGAGGGCGCCAGGCCGCACATCTCGGTGTACGTCGAGACGCCGATGCCGAGCTGGACCGGGTCGCGCCGCTCGCGCCGGTCGGCCTGCTCGGCGCGGAGCTTGTCGTAGCCGAACAGGGCCACCGCCCGCTCGGTGGCGGCCTCGTAGTCGCCGGAGTCGTAGGTGAGGCCGGCGACCGTGGTGTACGGGAACTCCTCGCGGGTGATCCAGTTGCGGCGCCGCACCTCGATCGGGTCCAGGCCCAGCTCGGCGGCGAGCTCGTCCACGGCGCGCTCGATCGCGAACGTCGCCTCCGGGCGGCCCGCGCCCCGGTAGGCGTCGGTCGGCATCTTGGTGGTGAAGACGCCCGTGCAGGTGAAGTCGTAGGCGTCCATCTTGTAGACGCCGTTGTACATGAACGCGCCCAGCAGCGGCACACCCGGCGTGACCAGCATCAGGTAGGCGCCCATGTCGGCGAGCAGGTCCACCCGCACGCCCCGGATGCGCCCGTCCCGCTCGGCCGCCAGGGAGATCCGCTGGATCTGGTCGCGGCCGTGGTGCACGGTCAGGTTGCCCTCGGAGCGGGACTCGGTCCACTTGACGGGCCTGCCGAGCCGGCGGGCCAGCAGCAGGCTCAGCACCTCCTCGGCGGTGACCTGGAGCTTGGAGCCGAAGCCGCCGCCCACGTCCGGGGCGACCACGCGGAGCAGGTGCTCGGGGATGCCGGTGGTCAGGGCGAGCATGACGCGCAGGATGTGCGGGATCTGGGTCGCCGAGTAGAGCGTGAAGCCCTCGCCCTCGGGGACGGCCACCACCGCGCGCGGCTCCATCGCGGTGGGGATGAGCCGCTGCTGGACGTAGGTCCGGTCGATCAGCACGGGCGCGTCGCGGAACGCCGCCTCGACGTCTCCGCCGGAGAACTTCCAGGTGAAGGCCTGGTTGCCGGCCTCGTGCACGGCCGGGGCGCCCTCGGCGAGCGCCTCCGTCATGTCGAGCACCGCCTCCAGCGGCTCGTAGTCGACCTCGACGGCCTCCAGCGCGTCGGCGGCCCGGTAGCGGTCGGTCGCGACCACGCAGGCCACGGCCTCGCCGACGTAGCGGACCCGGTCGACCGCCATCGGCGGGTGGTCGGGGATGACGACGTCCTCGCTGACCGGCCAGGCGCACGGCAGGCTGCCCTGCTCGCCGTCGAAGTCGCGCCCGGCGAAGGCGGCGACCACGCCGGGCAGGGAGCGCGCGGCCGAGACGTCCACCCGGGTGATGCGGGCGTGCGCCAGCGGGCTGCGCAGGAACGCCACGTGCAGCATGCCGGGGAGCTGGATGTTGTCGGTCCACCGGGTCCGGCCGGTGATCAGCCGGGCGTCCTCCCGGCGCCTGCGGGCCCGGCCGACCTCGCGGCCGCCGTCCGGGCCCACCGGTCCGCCGAGCCCGTCGTGCTCGGTGATCTGCCGGGCGACGAGTCCGGCGTCGAGCTGCTCGGTCACGGGGCCGGCACCTCCTCACCCGACATCGAGCGGGCGCCGCGCCGTACCGCGCGGACGATGGTGCAGTAGCCCGTGCACCGGCACAGGTTGCCCTCCAGCCCGGCGCGGACGGCCTCCTCCGACGGGTCGGGGTCGTCCTTGAGCAGGTCGATCGCCGCCATGATCATGCCCGGGGTGCAGTATCCGCACTGCAGGGCGTGCTCTTCGTGGAAGGCCTGCTGCATGGGGTGCAGCCCGCCGCCCGAGGCGAGGCCCTCGACGGTGACGATGTCGCTCCCGTCGGCCTGCACGGCGAGCACGGAGCAGCTCTTGGCGCTGCGGCCGTCGAGCATCACGGTGCAGGCGCCGCAGTTGCCGGTGTCGCAGCCGACGGGCGTGCCGGTCTTGCCGAGCCGGTCCCGCAGGAAGTGGACGAGGAGGAGGCGCGGCTCGACCTCCTCCTCGTAGGTGACTCCGTCGACGGTGACGGTGACTGTGGGCATACGTCCTCCAGTTCACCCCGGAGGGGCAGGAGAAGTGAGAGCCGGGTTCCAAACCGAACGTACGCCTCTGTCGTCCCGGGTCAACCGTCCGTCCGTCAGAAGACGGGAAGCACGCACTCCTCGCCGGGGGCGCGCGGGCCGGGGATCCGGCGCTCGGACTCCGCGATCCGCACGTCGTTGATGCTCGCCTCCCTGCGCCGCATCAGCCCGCTGTGCGGCCCCGCGTCGGCGAACTCCCACAGCTCGTTGCCGTAGCTGCGCCACCACTGGCCGCCGGCGTCGTGCCACTCGTACTGGAACCGTACGGCGATGCGGTTGCCGCGGAACCCCCACAGCTCCTTGCGGAGCGCGTAGTCCAGCTCCCTGGCCCACTTGCGGGCCAGGAACTCCCTGATCCGCTCGCGGCCGACGATGAACTCGTCCCGGTTGCGCCAGACCGAGTCGGGCGTGTAGGCCAGCGAGACCCGCTCGGGGTCCCGGGTGTTCCACGCGTCCTCGGCCGCCTGGACCTTGGCCCGGGCCGTCTCCTCGGTGAACATCGTGCCTCCTGTCCTCACGCGCGGCCGGCGGCCGCCGTCACGGGCGGGTTGTGGCGGGAGTGGTCCCCGGAGGTCCAGCGGAGCGGGACCGCCCCGCGGACGTGCACGGCCTCGTCCACGTCGAAGCCGACGAGCCGCTGCGCCCCGGGGACGCCGCGCGGGTCCCAGTCCACGCGGGCCCGACCGGTCAGGTGCAGCGCGTCGCCGCTCTCCCAGTCGAGGAAGAGCAGCCCGCAGCGCTCGTCCAGCTCCAGGTTGCCGAGCGTCATGTACATCATGTTCCCGGGGTAGTCCGGCCAGACCAGCCGGCGGTCTCCGGCGACCCGGACGAACCCCGGGCCGCCGCCCCGGTGGGACACGTCCGCGCCCAGGCCGGGTGCCCGGGTGGCCACGAAGAACGTGTCGGCCCCGGCGATCCACTCGCGCTGGCCGGCGGTGAGCGCGTCCGTCCTGGACACCGCCGGGCCCGCCCCGCTCCACGGCTCGGCGTCCTCCCCGGTGATCTCCCGTGCCCGGATGTACTTGGGGCAGTTGGCGTAGACCTGGTCGGTGCGGACCACCAGCCGGTCGCCGCGGCGGCGGGCCCGGCCGTTGACCCGCATCCGCCGCCGGGTCGCCGGCTCGACGGCGAGCATCCCGAGCTCGTGGTCGGCCTCGCCGGTGAGGAGCCCCGACAGCGGGTCGTGCGGGCCGGGCAGCGCGCGGACCACGACGGTGCGGTCGTCCGTCGCCTCGGCGAACCCGGCCGGCCCGGTCAGCGCGCTCGCCCAGACCCGGCCGGAGGCGTCCGCGGCGCCGACGACGACCATGCGCTGCGCGCGCAGGAAGCCGCCCGCCACGGCGGGGATCTCCGCCCGGACGCGCGCCGATCCCCAGTCGCCGGGGCGCACCCCGGCCCGCCGCTGCACCGCGGTCTCTCCCGGATGCCTCATCGCCCCTCCCTTTCGCCTGCCGGTCCGGTCTAGAAGAATCCGCAGGTGGGGGCTCCGGGGGTGGGAGCGGGACGGTCTCCGGCGCCGTCGGGCGCGTAGACCTCCAGCCGGATGCCGTCCGGGTCCTCGAAGAAGACGCCGCCGGAGGACGACCCCTCGCCGTGCGGGACGACGCCGTCGTGGTGGAGCACGGCGCCGAGCTCCCGCACCGCCGCCTCGGCCCGCCGCACGGTCTCGATGTCGGGCACCTGGAAGGACAGGTGGTGCAGGCCGGGCAGGGCGGGGGAGAAGCGGCCCTCGCTCTGCTGCCAGAGGGTCAGCACCAGCGTGCCGTCGAGGCCGAGGAAGGCGTAGCGGCGGCCGTCCTCGTGCGAGGAGCCGACGACCTCGAAGCCGAAGACCTTGCGGTAGAAGTCCGTGGAGGCGTCGAGGTCGGAGACGTTGAGGCCGACGTGGCCGGTCCGGAAGGTCACAGCTCTTCTCCCATCACTCTTCTAACGGCTGAGTCCGTTAGATCGTCACCGGACAATCTAACGGACTCAAGCTATCTGTGCCGTTATATTAGAGTGATGTGAATCACATTTCGGTCAGCGCCGCGACGACCTGCTCGGCGGTGGCGGCGGCGCTCGCCGGGTTCTGGCCGGTCACCAGCCGGCCGTCCCGCACGACGTGCTCGGCGAACTCCGGACCGGCCGAGTGCCGGGCGCCGCGCGCGGTGAGCGCGTCGGCCAGCAGGAACGGCACGGCCTCGGTCAGCCCGACGGCGGCCTCCTCGGCGTTGGTGAAGGCGGCCACCTCCCTGCCGGAGACCAGGTGGGTCCCGTCCGAGAGCGTGACGTCCACCAGGGCGGAGGGGCCGTGGCACAC
Organism: Planomonospora alba; assembly: GCF_039534085.1. Lineage (NCBI taxonomy): Bacteria > Bacillati > Actinomycetota > Actinomycetes > Streptosporangiales > Streptosporangiaceae > Planomonospora > Planomonospora alba. The sequence continues at coordinate 103,266 of NZ_BAAAUT010000020.1, read as the reverse complement.
GGCGGCCACCACTCCGCCGCGCTCGTAGACGGCCCGCGCCACCCGGGTGACGTCTCCGTCGCCGGGGAAGTCCCACATGGTGCCGTGGCCGCCGGCGAAGAAGACCGCGTCGTACCCGGCAGGGTCGACCTCCGCCAGCCGCGGGGTCGTCCGCAGCCGCTCGCCGAAGACCTCCAGGAACTCCCGCTGGACCGGGTCGCCGGAGTCGTAGCCGTCCTGCGGGGGCTCGCCGCCCGCGATGCTGGCCAGGTCGACCTCGAAGCCCGCCTTCCGGAACACCTCCCACGGGTGGGCGGCCTCCGAGACGTAGAACCCGGTGGCCCGGCCGGTGTCGCCGAGGCGGTCATGGCTGGTCAGAACAGTCAGGATGCGCTTTGTCGGAGAAGTCATGGAAGAAGCATCACCGCTCGCGAGGCATCAGAACAAATAGCCGAACCTTTCAAAGGCATCAGGATTTCGATGGGAGAATCGGAGGGGTGACCGTCTCGCTCGACCTGTTCCGCACCTTCCTCGCCGTGCACCGCACGGGTTCCGTCACCGCCGCCGCCCACGCCCTCGGGCTCTCCCAGCCCGCGGTGAGCGCCCAGGTCAAGGCATTGGAGGCGGCGCTGGACCGCAGGCTGTTCGACCGCCTGCCGCGCGGAGTCGCCCCCACGGCCGCCGCCGACGAGCTGGCCCGGCGGCTCGCCGGCCCCCTCGACGCGCTGGAGGAGGCGGTCGCGGCGGACCTGGACCCCGGGGCGTCCGTCCGCGCGGTGCACCTGGGCGGGCCCGCGGAGATCGTCTCCACCCGGATCGTGCACGCGCTCGCCCCGCTGGTCGCGGGCGGCCTGCGGCTCCGCGTCGAACTCGGCCTCGCCGACGACCTGCTGGACCGGCTCGCCACCGGCACGCTCGACCTCGTCGTCTCCGCGGTCCGTCCCCGCCGCCGCGGCGTGCACGCGACCCCGCTCGTGGACGAGGAGTTCGTCCTGGTGGCCGCGCCCCGGTGGGCCGCCCGCGCGGGCCTCCCCCTCCCGGACCGGGGACGGGAGGCGGGGCCGGGCACGGCCCGGACGTCCGGCGGGGGGACGGGTGCGGCGCGGGTGCCGGAGACCGGAGCGGGCGCCGCGCGGGTGCCGGACGCGGCACGGCTGGCCGGGGTGCCGGTGGTCGCCTACGCGGAGGACCTCCCGGTCATCCGGCGCTACTGGCGGACCGTGTTCGGGACCCGGCCGGCGATGTCGGCCGCGCTCGTCATGCCCGACCTGCGCGGGGTGCTCGGCGCCGTCGCGGCGGGCGCCGGGATGTCGGTGCTCCCGCGCTACCTGTGCGAGGACGAGCTGGCCGCGGGGACGGTCGTCCTGCTCGCCGAGCCCGAGCTGCCGCCGATCAACACGCTGTTCCTCGCCGTCCGGGACGGGGCCGCCGCCCGGCGGGCCGTGGCGGCCGTCCGCGACCACCTGCTCCGCTGGGGCCGGGAGAACGCCCGGCGCGTCTAGCGGGAGCGGAGGGGCGGGGTGCGGGGGATCACCCGGAGCCGTGCCTGCGGTAGTGGCGGGCGGCGCGGGCGCGGTTGCCGCAGCCGGTCGAGCACCACTCCTGCCGGGCGTGCTCCTTGATGAAATACAGCACGCAGCGCGGGGCCGGGCAGACACGGAGCCGCTCGCGATCCGGCCCGGCCAGCAGCGCGATCGCCGCCGAGGCGAGGACCGCGCGGATGCGGGCCGACTCGTCCGCGCCGTCCGCCGGAACGTTCCGCGCCGCGGGAACGCCGCCCTCGGGCCACTCCAGCCGGGCCGCCACCGGTACGGCCAGCGCCGCGGCGTTGACCAGGGCGAGCGCCTCGGCGAACCCCGGCAGCCGGTGGGCGTCCGCGCTGCTCGGCGGGGCGGGCGCCACCGCGCGGGCGAACAGCGCGCGTACGGCCTGGCGGAGCTCGACCACCTCGCGCCGGAGCTCCTCGGTGGCGGTGAAGTCGGGGCCGATTCCCAGCTCGGCGGCGTGCGCCCGCCCCCACGCGGTCATCCCGGCGACGTCCGCGAGCGTGTCCACCAGCCCGCTCCGCACGGCGCGGACGGTGCCGACGAACTCCAGAGCCATCACCCCACGAATCTAGCGCCTACCGGCGCCCGCGGCCGTGGGGTCCACCGGCCCGGGCGCGGTCAGCGCCGGATGGCGCGGCTGAGGACGGCGATGAGGCCCGCGCAGGCCAGGCCGCCCAGGACCACCGGGAGCATGACGCCCGGGTGCAGGTCCGGCACGCTGAGGTAGAGGATGCCGACGGTGACGAAGAGCAGGCCGCTGAGCAGGGCCATCCAGTCCGTGCGGTGCCACCGGCTCGGCCGGTCCTGCTCGGAGCGGGCCTCGGGCCGCGTCTCAGGCCGCACGGCGCACCTCCACGTCCCCGAAGCCCACCCGGACGGTCAGCACGACGGTCGCCACCTCGCCCTCCGGGGTCACCTCCGGCTCCAGCACCCTCTCGTGCCGGACGTCGTTGCCGCCCTGCACCATGTGGTCGATCTTGACGTCGCCGAACTTGGCGTGCCCGGTCACCTCGGCCATGACCGTCGGGGGCAGGATGACGGTGAGCTCGCCGACCGCGACCGCCGCCTCGACGACGGTCCGCGACCCCGGCGGGAACGCCACCTCGCTGAGATCCAGGGTGCCTTCGCCGACCCCCACCAGGTAGCTCTCGGAGAGCTGGCCCACCGAGGCCGGCGCCCAGTCGTAGGTGCCGACCTTGCGCGGCACGTCGCTCACCGCCGACCCCACGACCAGGGCGAGCGCGACGACGGTGCCCGTCGCGACCAGGGCGGCGCCGCGGCCGAACCAGGTGGCGACCAGCAGGCCGGCGCCGATGGTGACGAGCACCGAGGCGCCGACGACGGTCATGTTCACCGGTCCGGAAGCGGACTGGACCGCCATGATGATCCCTCCGATGATCAGGGCGAGGAAAGTGGTGATCGTTCCGATGAACGTCTTCGGCCGCCGCTGCCGGGGCGGCCGCCGCGGCGGGCCGTAGGCGGCGAGGTCGACGGGGGCGCCGCCGTACGGCGGGGGCCCTCCACGGGGGTCCGGCGGCCGGTAGGGACCGTGCGGCGCGAAGGGCGCGCCGGAGGAGTCGAACGACGACACGGGGATCGGCCGGGGTCCCGCCGGGGGCGCCGCTCCCGGCGGCGGGGCGGGGAAGACGCCGGTGCCGCCGGGGCCGGCGGGCGGCTCGCCCGCCGCACGGGCCTGGGCGGCGGCCATCCGGGCCTTGGCCGCGGCGATCGCCTCCTCGACGGTGCGCCGCCGCTCCTCGTGCCGCCGCACCTCCTCCGCACGCGGGTCCTCGGCGGGCGGGCCCTCCGCGGTCGGGTCCACCCGCGGGTCCTCGGTGTACGGGTCCTCGGTGTACGGGTCCTCCGCACGCGGGCCGACGGCCGGCGGGGGCGGATCCGCGACCGGCGGGTGCGGCCCCGCGGGCGGGGCCTGCGGGTGCGCGGCCGCGCTCTCCGGGACCCCCATGACCGCCGTGCTCCCCGCGCCCCCCGCAGTCCCCGTGGTCTCCAGGGTCTCCCGGGCATCCGCGGGCGCCCCGGACCCGGCGGCCGGAGGAGCCGCGCGGCGGGCGCGGCGGAGCCCCTCGGGCAGGCAGCGGGCCATGCCCAGCAGGTCGGCGCCGCGCGAGTGGGCGGTGAGCAGGGTCACGGCGAACAGGGTGGCCACCACGACGCTGGCGGTGCCGATGCCGCCGGAGCTCACGTTGATGAACAGGCCGAAGGCGAAGACGCCGGTCAGCAGGGCCAGCACGGTCTCGCCGTCGAAGTCGCGGCGGGTCCACTGCTCGACGTAGCCGGGGCCGCCGCCCACCTCCCGCATCAGCAGGAACGCCGCGACGTAGAGGATGATCCCGGCACCGGAGGCGATCACCAGCATCGCGAAACCGACCCGGAACAGCACCGGGTCGATCCCGGTGTACCGGCCCAGTCCGGCGCAGACGCCGGTCAGCATGCGGCCCTCGTCGCAGCGGGGCAGCGGCCGCCGTCCGTCGGCGAGGGCGGTGGGCGGCGAGTCGGTCGGGGTGCTCGCCGGGTCCTGGGCGTTCCCGGTGTCGGTCATGCTCCCATCGTCGCCCCTGCGCGGGCCCGGCCGCATCCGGGAGACCCCTGAGCGGCCCCGGAGGAGAAAGCCTCACCTCAGGGGCGGGCCGGGGGGATCAGGGACGGGTCAGGGGGACGCCCGATGCGCCGCGGCCCGCCGCCGTGTGACGATTCTGGTGATGTGACTCTCCGCCCGCCGCGCGGGAGCGGCCCGCGGCCCTCCCCGCGGTGGCGGACGGCGGCCCGGCCCGTCCGCCGCAACGACGGGGCTCTACCTGAGAGGAGCGACGGCGCCTCCGCCGGTCGTGCGACCGGCGGGCCGGTGCCGAGAATCCGATGGCTGACCGAAAGACGCCGCGCGGACCCGCCGCGGACACGACACCCCCGCCAGGCCCGGGCGCCCAGGACGCGGTGCCCGCTCCCACCCCCGCCGAGGGGGCCGGCCTCCCCCGGCTGGTCCGGCCGGTGGAGGGGCGGCTGCTGGCCGGGGTGGCCCAGGGGGCCGCCGCCCAGCTCGGGCTCGACCCGGTCGTGCTGCGGCTGGCGTTCGTGCTGCTCACCGTGCTGGACGGGTTCGGCGCCGTGGCGTACGCGGCGCTGTGGATGTTCACGCCGCGCGAGCCGTACGAGGGCAGGGAGCCCGCGCGCGACTGGAGCCAGGTCGCCGCCTACGGCGCGATCGGCCTGGCCCTGCTGGCGCTCGGCTGGCTCACCGGCGCCTCGACGGGCGGCGTCGGCGCGTGGCCGATCGCGGTCGGCGGCATCGGCTCGCTGATCCTCTGGCAGCAGGCCGACCCGGACCGGCGCCGGCGCTGGATGGACTCGACCGTCGGCCAGGCGCGCAAGAACCGGGTCCGCACGGTCGCGGGCCTGGTGCTCGTCGTCATCGGCGCGATCGGCTTCCTCGCGGCCAACAACGAGCTGGGCAGGGCCCGCCCCGGCATCCTGTTCACCCTCGTGGTCGTGGGCGGGGTCGCGCTCATCGCCGCCCCCTGGCTGGCGGGCCTGTGGAAGGAACTGCAGCGGGAGCGCCGCGAGCGCATCCGGCAGGAGGAGCGGGCCGAGTTCGCCGCGCACGTGCACGACTCGGTGCTGCACACCCTGACGCTGATCCAGCGCAACGCGCACGACCCCCGCGAGGTGATGCGGCTGGCCCGCTCGCAGGAGCGCGAGCTGCGCAACTGGCTCTACCAGCCGCAGCAGGACGCCGACGCGTCGGTGGCGGCGGCCGTACGGCGGGTCGCGGCCGAGGAGGAGGACGCCCACGGGGTGCCGATCGAGGTCGTCTGCGTGGGGGACCACCCGCTGACGCCGGAGCTGTCGGCCATGGTGCAGGCGGCCCGGCAGGCGATGGTCAACGCGGCGAAATACTCCGGAGCGCCGGTAGTGTCCGTCTATGCGGAGGCGGAACCGGGTGAGGTTGTGATCTTCGTGCGGGATCGGGGCGCCGGGTTCGACATGAGCGAGGTGCCCGAGGACCGGATGGGCATCCGCCAGTCGATCATCGGGCGGATGGAGCGCAACGGGGGCGGCGCCCGGGTGCGCACCGAACCGGGCGAGGGTACGGAAGTGATGCTCACCATGAAGCTGGAGGGCTCGTGAGCCAGGGCCGGCCGGGGACGGGACCGTCCGCGCGGACGGGTTCCGCGCGAGTGAACGAGGAGCGGTGAGGGAGCACATGGGCGCCATCAAGGTTCTGATCGTCGACGACCACCGGTTGTTCCGCTCCGGCGTCCGCGCCGAGCTGGGCGACTCGGTCGAGGTCGTCGGGGAGGCCGAGGACGTGGAGTCGGCGGTGCGGGCGATCGCCGAGCTCCAGCCCGACGTGGTCCTGCTCGACGTGCACATGCCCGGGGGCGGGGGCCAGGAGGTGCTCCGCCGCGTGCTGGGCGCGGGCTCGCAGGTCCGCTTCCTCGCGCTGTCGGTCTCCGACGCCGCCGAGGACGTCATCGGGGTGATCCGCGGCGGCGCCCGGGGCTACGTCACCAAGACCATCAGCGGCCGGGAGCTCACCGACGCGATCCGCCGGGTGGCGGAGGGGGACGCGGTCTTCTCCCCGCGGCTGGCCGGGTTCGTGCTGGACGCCTTCGCCTCCACCGAGGCGCCGCCGATCGACCCCGAGCTGGACTCGCTGACCCAGCGCGAGCGCGAGGTCCTGCGGCTGATCGCCCGGGGCTACGCCTACAAGGAGATCGCCAAGGAGCTGTTCATCTCGGTCAAGACGGTGGAGACCCACGTCTCGTCCGTGCTGCGCAAGCTCCAGCTCTCCAACCGCCACGAGCTCTCCCGCTGGGCCACCGCCCGCAGGCTGGTCTAGGCGGCGGCCCCCGCGCGGGTACGGCCCGCGCCCTCCCGCCGGGTACGGCGCGCCCCGGCGGGTGAGCCGGGGGTCAGTCCTGGCGCATGACGGCGAGGAAGCGCGAGACCTCCGAGCGGAGCACCTCGGCCGCGCGGGCCAGGCCCATGGCCTCCCGCGCGGCGCCCTCCCGGTCGCCGCCGTCCACGGCGGCGGTGATTGCGCGGCCGGGCCGCCGCCGCGGGCCGGCCGTACGCCGCCGTGGTGACCCGTGAATCCACCGGAAGGCTGATGCCGCGCCGGTGCGGCCCGCCTAGTCTGAGGGCTCGGCGACCGGCAGGGAGGTGGGGACATGCGCAGGATGGTCCGCGAGATCGGCTGGGCCGCGCGGGGCGCCTGCCGGGGGAGCGACCCCGAGCTGTTCTTCCCGGTGGCGCCCTCGGCCGAGCAGGAGGCGCGGGCCAAGGCGGTCTGCGCCGGATGCCCGGTGCTGGACGACTGCCGGGCCTACGCGGTACGGGCCGCCGAGCCGGACGGGATCTGGGGCGGGCTCACCGTACGGGAGCGGCGCGGGTTGCGCTTCCCCGCGGGATGGCGGCGGCGCGCCGCGGGATGACCGGGACCCCGCGCGGCGGGGACGGGCTCCGGCGCGGCGTACACGGCGGCGCGGTGCGGCGCGGCGCGGCGGGGCGGCGGGGACGGTGGATCCCGGTGCGGCGCGGCGGGGCGGCGCGGCGGGAGCGCGGACGCCGTAAGGTCGGACCGGGGCCGGCAGGGAGCCGGCGGTCGGGAGGCGGCCGTGGGCGGGAGACGGGCGGCGGTGCTCGCCGGTGCGGTGGCCGTGCTGGCGGCGGCCAACGTGCTCAACAACCGCCTCGCCCCGCGCCTGGCCCCGCTGACCTCGGCCGCGGCCACCGGCGCTCTGCTGGTCCTGGCCCGGCGCTCCGGGCTCTCCTGGACCGAGCTGGGCTTCACCGAGCGGCGGCGCGGCCTGCGGATCGGCGGGGCGCTCGCCGCGGGCGTCGCCGGAGCCTACGGGGCCGGCGTGGCGGTGCCGTTCACCCGCCGCTTCTTCCACGACGAACGGGCCCTGTCGCTGTCCCGCGCCCGCGTGCTGGAGGAGGCCCTGCTCCAGGTGCCGGTCGGCACCGTCCTGCTGGAGGAGGTCGGCTTCCGCGGGGTGCTGTACGGCCTGCTCGCCCGCTCCTGCGGCGTGCCCGCGGCCACCGCGGTCTCCTCGGCCCTGTTCGGCCTCTGGCACGTGCTCCCCTCCGTGGACATGGCCGCGGCCAACCCCGCGCTCGGCGGCCTGGCCGCGGGGGAGGGGCCCGCGGAGGCCACCGCGGAGGATGACGCGCCGGGGAGCGCACCGCCGCCGGACCCGGCGCTCCTGGCCCGGGTGGTGGCCGGTTCCGTGGTCTCCACGGGGCTGGCCGGAGTGCTCTTCTGCGAGCTGCGCCGCAGGGGCGGTCTCGCCGCCCCCGCCCTCCTGCACGTCGCCACCAACTCGCTGGGCTACCTGTTCGCCCGGCTCGCCGCCGCGGCCGCCCGGAGCTCCTCCCCGGGGCCCTCCCGCGGGCCGTCTCCCGGCGGGGCCACCGGACGGGGATGAGGGCTCCCCCTCCCGCCGGTCCTCTCCCGCAGGCTCCCGGCCCCCGGGTCAGGACGGGAGACCCGCCCCGGACAGGCGCCCCCGCGCGGCCAGCTCGACCGTGATCAGCACGGCCACCGCCTCGGCGGCCAGCAGCGCGACCAGCACGACGAGCTGGACCACGCCGGCGTGGAGCGGGTCCGCCCCGCCGAGGAGCATGCCGACGAACGCGCCCGGCAGCGTGACCAGCCCCGCGGTCCTCGTCTGGTCCAGCGCGGGCACCAGCGCCTGGGCCGCGGCCGGGCGGCAGATCTCCAGGGCCGCGTCCCGGGGGGCCAGGCCCAGCGCGAGCGCCGCCTCGACCTCGCCGCGCCGCTGGGCCAGCTCGTCGACCGCGCGCCGCCCCGCCAGCGCGGTGGCCGTCAGGCAGCCGCCCAGCAGGATGCCCGCGACCGGGATCAGCGCGATGCCGGTCCGCGGGACGGTCCCGGTGCCGGCCAGGAGCAGGAAGACCGGCAGGCTTCCCGCGCCGACGGGCACGGCCGCCCACCAGGCCGCCGCGCCGCCGGTGATCCTGCGGCCCGCGGTCACGCTCGCCACGCCGTACATGACCAGGATGAAGGCGCCCGCGGCGAGGGGGCGCTCGACGGCCCACAGGATGACCAGCGAGACCGCGCCGAGCTGGACCGCGGCGCGCAGGCAGGCGGTGAGGACGGCCCGGCCGTGCCCGAGCCCGCCGAGCAGGGCGACGGCGGCGCCGGTGAGGGCGAGGAGGGTGACGACGGCGGCGGTGACCGGGGACGGGACGATGGCGCTCACGGGCACGAGCATCCCTCACGCGCCCGCGGGCCCCGGACGCCGGGGGCGGAGCACGGGTGCCGGGAGATCCGGTGCGCCGCCGTATCGGGCGGGCCGGGGCGGCGGCCGGGCGGGGCGTGCCCGCCGGGCGGGGCGGGTCAGACGGTGACGACCCGCTTGAACGCCTCGGCGTAGCGGCCGGGACCGAACCCGGCCCGCTCCGCCATCCGGGAGAAGTGCTCCCGGATGGACTCCTCGAAGCCCTCGACGTGGGCGGTCTGGCTCGCGTGCGCGCGCAGCGCCGCGAGCTTGCGCTCGAAGGTCCCGGTGACGTCCACGTAGTGGTCCGGGGTCTCGTGCCCGTCCAGCCAGACCTCGCGGACCGTCCACGCCGCCAGCCCCTCCTCACGCAGCAGCCCGGGGAAGGCGTAGGGGTTGCGCGCGTCCGGGTAGACGGCGTCGACGGCGGCGCCGCCGACGGCCCGGTGGTCGGGGTGGCTGGGCGCGACGAAGGAGTAGTTGCGCTCGGGGCTGTGGGTGATGACCAGGTCGGGGCGGACCTGGCGGATGACCCGGGCGATGTCGCGCCGCAGGTCCAGGGTCTGCTCCACCACGCCGTCCCGGTAGCCCAGGAAGCGCAGGTCGCGCACGCCCACCACCTCGGCGGCGGCCCGCTGCTCGTCCCGGCGGAGCCCGGCCATGCCGCCGCCGTCCGTGCGGCGCTCGAAGCCGCCCGCGTCGCCGTCGGTGACGACGCAGTAGACCACCTCGGCGCCCCGGTCGGTGAACCGCGCGACGGTGGCCGCGGCGGCGAAGTCGACGTCGTCCGGGTGCGCGACCACCGCGAGCACGCGGCCGATCTCGTTCTCAGGGAGCATGTGGGCCCTTCCTGCCTCGCGGTCCCGCGCCGTCGCCGTGCGTGTGCCGTGCCGGCGGTTCCTCCGATCATGACAACCGCTCCCGGCCCCGGGGGCATTCCTCCGGCGGGTGGACCCGGCTGTCGGCGCCCCGCCCTACCCTAGGGAGCGTGCCGATCCCAGCCGATTCCCTGACCCACCCGCTGCTCGACGGGCTCAACCCCCAGCAGCGCGATGCCGTCGTGCACCACGGCAGCCCGCTGCTCATCGTGGCGGGAGCCGGTTCGGGCAAGACACGGGTGCTGACCCACCGGATCGCCTACCTGCTGGCGGAGCGGGGGGTGCAGCCGCAGGAGATCCTCGCGATCACCTTCACCAACAAGGCCGCCAAGGAGATGAAGGAGCGGGTCGACCGGCTGATCGGTCCCCGGTCCGCGGCGATGTGGGTGATGACCTTCCACAGCGCGTGCGTGCGGATCCTGCGCCGCGAGGCCAGGCGGCTGGGCTTCCCCTCCGGCTTCTCCATCTACGACCAGGCCGACGCCCAGCGGCTGATGGCCATGGTCTGCCGGGAGATGGACCTCGACCCCAAGCGCTACCCGCCGCGCTCCTTCTCCGCGCAGGTCAGCAACTTCAAGAACGAGCTGATCGACTACGAGACCGCGGCGGCCCAGGCGGCCACGCACATGGAGCGCACGCTCGCCGAGGCCTACAAGAACTACCAGCAGCGGCTGACCGAGGCCGGCGCGATGGACTTCGACGACCTCATCATGACGACGGTCACGCTGCTGCAGCTCTTCCCCGGCGTGGCCGAGCACTACCGCCGCCGCTGGCGGCACGTCATGGTCGACGAGTACCAGGACACCAACCATGCGCAGTACATGCTGATCAGGGAGCTCGTCGGCCGCCCCGAGCTGCGCACCGCCGACGGCGAGCTGGTCCGGGAGGGCTCGTCCGGCATCGCCCCCGCCGAGCTGTGCGTGGTGGGCGACGCCGACCAGTCGATCTACGCCTTCCGCGGCGCGACGATCCGCAACATCCTGGAGTTCGAGCGCGACTACCCGGACGCCAAGACGATCCTGCTGGAGCAGAACTACCGCTCCACCCAGACGATCCTGTCCGCGGCCAACGCGGTGATCTCGCGCAACGAGAGCCGCAAGCCCAAGAACCTCTGGTCCGACCAGGGCCCCGGCCCGAAGATCGTCGGCTACGTCGCCGACGACGAGCACGACGAGGCCATGTTCGTCGCGCAGGAGGTCGACCGGCTCACCGACACCGAGGGCGTGACCCCCGGCCAGGTGGCCGTGTTCTACCGGACCAACGCCGCCTCCCGCGTCTTCGAGGAGACGTTCATCCGGACGGGCCTGCCGTACAAGGTGGTGGGCGGGGTGCGCTTCTACGAGCGCAAGGAGGTCCGCGACCTGCTGGCCTACCTGCGGGTGCTGGCCAATCCCGGCGACGTGGTCTCGCTGCGCCGCGTCCTCAACGTGCCCAAGCGCGGCATCGGCGACCGGGCCGAGGCGATGGTGGAGGCGTTCGCGGCCCGTGAGCGCATCCCGTTCGCCGAGGCGCTGCGCCGGGCGGACGAGGCGCCGGGCATGGCCACCCGCTCGGCCAAGGCGATCAGGGAGTTCGTCGCGCTCCTCTCCGACCTGGCGGCCAAGGCGGAGAGCGCGCCCCCGTCGGTGCTGGCCCAGGAGGTGCTGGAGCGCACCGGCTACCGGGCCGAGCTGGAGAACTCCGAGGACCCGCAGGACGCCGGCCGCCTGGAGAACCTCGACGAGCTCGTCTCGGTCGCCTCGGAGTTCGAGGAGGCCGATCCCGAGGGCGGGGCGGGCAAGCTGGTGGAGTTCCTGGAGCAGGTCTCGCTGGTGGCCGACGCCGACCAGATCCCGGAGGCCGACGGCGGGCAGGGCGTGGTCACGCTGATGACCCTGCACACGGCCAAGGGGCTGGAGTTCCCGGTGGTCTTCCTGACCGGCCTGGAGGACGGCGTCTTCCCGCACATGCGCTCCCTCGGCGAGCCGAAGGAGCTGGAGGAGGAGCGCCGCCTGGCCTACGTCGGCATCACCCGGGCGCAGCAGCGCCTCTACCTGTCCCGGGCGGCGGTCCGCAGCTCGTGGGGCTCGCCGTCGTTCAACCCGGTCTCCCGGTTCGTCGCGGAGATCCCGCAGGACCTCCTCGAGTGGCGGACCGACCCGAAGAAGAACGCCTGGACGGCCGCGACCCGCCGAGAGCCCTCCCGCACGGCCTCCGCCGCGCGCAAGGCCGGCGGCCGGAAGATCCCCGACCTCAGGCCGGGGGACCGCGTCACCCACGACCAGTACGGCCTGGGCACGGTCGTGTCGTGCGACGGGGACAAGGCGAAGGTCGACTTCGGGAGCGGCGGCGAGAAGACCCTCGTCCTGGCCTACGCGCCCCTGGAGAAGCTCTAGGGGCGCGGTCCTCGGACCCGCCCGGCACCGGCGCGTCGGACGGCCGGTGCCGGGCGGGCCGGGGTCACTTGGCCAGCAGCGGGACCGGCACGTCGGACGCCTCGAGGTCGAGGTCCTTGAAGTCGATGACCTCGTCGGCCGGCGGGGCCTTCACCGAGACCTTGGCACCCCAGCCGGTGTAGGTGGTCTCCATCGCGATGGAGGAGCCCTTCGCGACGGAGTAGCTGCTGGTCAGCCGGGTGGGAAGGCCGTCGGAGCCGACGGACAGCCGCCAGTCCACCGCCAGCTCGGCCTGGGCGCCGGTCGGCTTGAGCGGCATCGAGGCGCGGAACCACGGCGAGACCTTGTACAGCTCACCGAAGGTGATCTTCCCGGAGTAGCCTCCCGGACGCTTGACGGCGTGCGCGAGCAGCGCCTTCAGGGTCCCGGGTTCGGCGGCGTTCACGAGCTGGGGCTGCAGTCCCCCGAGGCTGTCGAGCACCCCGTTGATGGGAACGGGGTAGCGGACCCAGGTCTTGCCCTGGGGCAGGAACGCGCCGAACATGCCGCCGGAGACGTAGGAGACGTCCTTCACGCGGATGGTGCGCTCGGGCTTGGTCATCCCGTCCAGCGCCTTGGCGAACGCCTTGTCGCCCTCGTGGTAGGAGTTCTGGCCGGCGACCACGAGTTCTTCGAGGTCGCTGGACTTGATCCGGACCTTGTCGGTGTGGTCGGAGGCGACGACTCCGGAACCGTCGAACTGCAGCACGCCCTTGCGGGTGATGACGACCGCGCGCTGCTTGCCCGAGACCGTCTTCAGGGTGTCGGAGAAGCTCACCCCGCGGCCGGCGCCGAGCTTGCTCTGCAGTGCGGCGAGCGGGTCGGCGGGTGCCTGGGCGTGCGCGGTCGAGGCGAGCGTGGGAACGGCCATGCCTGCGGCTGCGGCGCAGGCCAGGCCGGCGATGAAACGCTTCAAGTGGATTCTCCAGATCAATTCCCTCCGCCCCGTTTTGGGAGGGATCTTGGGCATCCTTCCGAATCCAGATCACGACGAAGTCTCACCGGATGGGGTGAAAGCCGAATTGATTGTGGATATTCCGTGCAGAATCCCGCGGAATACGGCGCTCCGGTGGAGCGCCGTATCCGGGTCAGCCGACCGGAAGCGTCGGCGGCGGTGAGAAGTCACCGCCGACCCGGCCCGCGTCGGCGGTGTCCTCCGGGGGCGGGGGCACCAGCGTCACGTCCGAGCCCCAGCCGGTGTAGCGGGTGTCCGCGACCGTGACGGTGGGCCGCTCCGGTGTGCCGGGTACGGGCTGCTTCCAGGTGGTCGTCAGGCGGCGGGCCAGGTTCGCGCGGTCCAACCAGAGCCGGAAGCCGACCGTGACCTTCGCGCTCCTCCCCTTCGGCGGTCCGGCGAGCCGGTCGCGGAAGGAGGGGGAGACCGCGTAGAGCGTGCGCAGCGTCACGGCGCCCTGGTAGTGGGTGCCCGACGCCAGCCTCCTCTTCACCGCGGCGCGGGAGAGCAGGGTGCCGAGGGTGGCGGGCTCGAAGACGTTCACGATCTGCGGGAAGGCCGCGGTCTGCTTGATGTTCGCCGGGCCGATCAGGCCGAGCCAGCTCTTGCCCTCGGGGAGCCAGGTCTCGTAGCCGGGGCCGGAGAGGTAGGCCTCGCCGGGGAAGCAGATCACCCGCGTCGAGCCGACCCGCTGCCCGACCAGGTCCTCGAACTCCCTGATGGCCCCGCGCCCCGCCTCGGTCCGTCCCGTGGTGTCCGTGGCGTACACGCCGGAGGCGTCGAACTCCACCCTGCCCCTGCGCCAGACGGTGACGACCGCCTTGCCGTCCCGGTAGACGCGCCCGACGTCGGAGACGCGCACTCCCGTGTGCTCGGTGAAGTGCCGTTTCAGCGCCGCCACGGGGGAGGGCGCCCCCTGCGCCGTCGCGGTCCGTGCGGTGCCGGCCTGCGCGGACCCCGCCCCCGCGGTGTCGGCCCGTGCGGTGGCGGTCCCCGTACCGGCGTGCGCCGTACCCGCCTGCAGCGCCGAGGCGGCCAGCGCCGCGGCGACCGGAATGGCCCACCGTCTCATCGGATCCCCCTCACCACGGGTCAAGATCCGCCAAGCTAGGCCACCGGCGCCCGTACGGCTATGCCGCGGCCTGACAACTCCGCGGCCCCGTTTTGCGCGGGGATGAGCCCCCGCCGCACCCGGCGGGGAGGCGTCCCGCCCTGTGGCCCCGGCCGTCAGGAAGCGGGGGCGCGGGCCCGGCCCCGCCCCGGACCCGGGCGGTCCGGGGCGGGGCCGGGGTGACCGTGCGGGCCGGCGGGGAAGGCCGGCCCGCACGGCCGGGGCGGGTCAGTTGCCGCCGGGACGGGTCGTCGCGGCGTTGACGACCTCCTTGGGCGTGGGGATGTCGGAGGGCAGGTCCTTCTCGTCGATGACCTGGGCGGCGGGCGGGGCGGCGATGGCGACCTTCGCGCCCCAGCCGCGGAAGCGGCTGTCGGAGGTGCTGGTCAGCGACGTCCTGCCGACGGGGAGGGTCTCGGAGGACACCACGCGCCGGGGCAGGCCCTTGCCGTCGAGCCAGAGCCGCCAGGAGATCTCCGTCTTCCCGGTCCTGCCGGTCGGCTCGGCGCCGATCGCCGTGCGGAAGCTCGGGGAGATCCTGTACAGCTCCGCGTAGGTCACGGTGCCCCGGTGGCGCAGGCCGTCCCGGGAGTGCTTGCCGTCGGAGTCCTTCACCAGCGCCGCCAGGACGGCCGGCTCCAGAACGTCGGGGGTCTGCGCGACGAAGAGGGTGCCGTCCTCCTTGCTGCGCACCCACTTCTTGCCCTCGGGGAGCCGGTCGGAGTAGATGCCGCCGGAGGCGTAGGTGCTGCCCTTGACGCTGATCATGCGGTACGGCCCGAGCGCGCCGCGCGGCAGGAGCGGCTCCCCGTCCTCACCGGTCCGCTCCAGTTCCTTCTTGGTCTCCGCGTCGGCGACCATCCGCACGGTGAGGTCGGAGGCCACCGGGCCGGCGGGGCCGAACTGCAGCCTGCCCTCGCTCTTGACCGACAGGCGGACCGCCTCGCCGCCGACGGACATGGAGGAGGTCTGGGAGACCTGGACCCCGTGCCCGGGCTTGAACTGGCGCTTGAGCGCGTCCGCCGGGCTCGCGGTGGCCGCCTGCGCGCTCGCGGAGGTGGCGGTGACCAGCGCGGGCGCCGTCAGCGCCGCGGCCGTCAGGGCGATCCATCGCCTCATGGATTGAGCCGTCCTTCGTGTAGATGCGGAGGGGAAAGGCATTCTGTCAGTTAACGATCATCAATGCGGCCCGGTTCCGCCGCGACCGGCGCGATCGGGTTCCGCCGGGCCGGTTACGCTGCGGGCAGCCGCCACTTCATGAGCGGAACGCAGACGAGGAGGTCTGTCATGGATGCCGTGTCGAGGATTCGCGTCGTCATCGCCAAACCGGGGCTGGACGGACACGACCGGGGCGTGAAGATCGTGGCGAGGGCGCTGCGGGACGCCGGGATGGAGGTCGTCTACACCGGCCTGCACCAGACGCCCGAGCAGATCGTGCGCACCGCCGTCCAGGAGGACGCCGCCGCCGTCGGGCTGTCGGTCCTGTCCGGGGCGCACATGACCCTCTTCGCCAAGGTGATCGAGCTGCTCAAGGAGAACGACGCGGAGGACATCGTGGTGTTCGGCGGCGGCATCATCCCGGAGGCCGACATCCCCGAGCTGGAGCGGATGGGCGTCGCACGGATCTTCACGCCGGGGGCGACCATGGAGGAGATCGTCGAGTGGGTGCGCAGCAGCGTCCCCGCCCGCGTGTGACGCACCGGGGAGCGGCCCCCGCGTGACGCGGCCGGGGCGCCGTCCCGCGCACCCGGCGCCCGCGGGAGAGGTGCGGACCACGCGTACCCGGTGCCCGCGGGAGACGTGCGGGGCGGCCTCCCCGCGCTGCGCGGGGAGGCGCCGCGCGAGACGTACCGCGGCGCCTCCGGGCGCCCGCGCGGAGGACTCCCGGGATCCGGATCCGGACGGGTCAACCCCCGGTGACCTCGTCAGCGCCCGGAGGGGGCTAGGCTTCATTGGCGCAAAAATCGCCAGCTCCCCTCGTGTCGTGGAGCCGGCCCGCCGACATCTGTACACCAGCCGGACAAGCAAGGACGGACCCTCGTGGACCTGTTCGAACATCAGGCGAAGGAGCTCTTCGCGGAGTACGGCATCCCGGTGCCGCGCGGCATCGTCGCGCACACCGTGGAGGAGGCACGCGCGGCAGCGGAGGAGCTGACCGGTCGTGTCGTCGTCAAGGCCCAGGTCAAGACCGGTGGCCGCGGTAAGGCGGGCGGCGTGAAGGTCGCCGACGACGCCGCGGACGCCGAGCGCAAGGCCACCGACATCCTGGGCATGGACATCAAGGGCCACACGGTCCACAAGGTCCTCATCGAGGAGGCCAGCGCGATCGCGGAGGAGTACTACTTCTCCTTCCTGCTCGACCGCGCGAACCGCACCTTCCTCGCCATCTGCTCCGCGGCCGGCGGCATGGACATCGAAGAGGTCGCGGCCACCGCCCCGGAGAAGGTCGCGAAGGTCCCGGTCTCCCCGTTGACCGGCGTCGACCGCGCCAAGGCCCGGGAGATCGCCGTGGCCGGCGGCCTGCCGGAGAAGGCGCTCGACGGCGCGGCCGAGCTCATCGAGAAGCTCTGGGCCGTCTTCGTCGACGAGGACGCCTCCCTGGTCGAGGTCAACCCGATGATCCTGTCCGCCGACGGCCAGGTGAAGGCCCTGGACGGCAAGGTCACGCTCGACGACAACGCCGCCTTCCGCCAGCCCGAGCACGAGGCCTACGCCGACACCGCCAGCGAGGACCCGCTGGAGGCCGCGGCCAAGGCCAAGGACCTCAACTACGTCAAGCTCGACGGCAGCGTCGGCATCATCGGCAACGGCGCGGGCCTGGTCATGTCCACCCTCGACGTGGTCGCCTACGCCGGCGAGACCGTGCCCGGGCAGCCCAAGCCCGCCAACTTCCTCGACATCGGCGGCGGCGCCTCGGCCGAGGTCATGGCCGCCGGCCTGGAGATCATCCTGTCCGACCCCTCGGTCAAGTCGATCTTCGTCAACGTCTTCGGCGGCATCACCGCCTGCGACGCGGTGGCCAACGGCATCGTGGCCGCCTTCCAGCTGCTCGAGAGCCGCGGCGAGGCGGTCACCCGCCCCCTGGTCGTCCGCCTGGACGGCAACAACGCCCAGCTCGGGCGGCAGATCCTGGCCGACGCCAAGCTGGCGGGCGTCGAGCTGGTCGACACGATGGACGAGGCGGCCAAGCGCGCCGCCGAACTGGCTGCGGTGGGTGCGTAATGGCTATCTGGCTGACCGAGAACAGCAAGATCATCGTTCAGGGCATGACCGGCTCGGAGGGCACCAAGCACACCCGCCGCATGCTCGCCTCCGGCGCCCGGGTCGTGGGCGGCGTCAACGCCCGCAAGGCCGGCACCGTGCACGAGGGCCTGCCGGTCTTCGGCACCGTGGCCGAGGCCATGCGCGAGACCGGCGCCGACGTGTCCGTGGTGTTCGTGCCGCCGGCCTTCACCAAGGACGCGGTCAAGGAGGCCGTCGACGCCGGGATCGGGCTGTGCGTGGTGATCACCGAGGGCGTGCCGGTGCACGACACCACCGAGTTCTGGGCGTACGCGGTGGCCAAGGGCAACAAGACCCGCATCATCGGCCCGAACTGCCCGGGCATCGCCTCGCCGGGCGCCTCCAACGCGGGCATCATCCCGGCCGACATCACCACCGCGGGCCGGATCGGGCTGGTGTCGAAGTCGGGCACCCTGACCTACCAGCTGATGTACGAGCTGCGCGACTTCGGGTTCTCCACGTGTGTGGGCATCGGCGGTGACCCGGTGATCGGCACCACGCACATCGACGCGCTGGAGGCCTTCCAGGCCGACCCGGGCACCGACGCGATCGTGATGATCGGGGAGATCGGCGGGGACGCCGAGGAGCGGGCCGCGGCCTACATCGAAAAGCACGTGACCAAGCCGGTCGTGGCGTATGTGGCGGGCTTCACCGCGCCGGAGGGCAAGACCATGGGTCATGCGGGCGCGATCGTGTCGGGTTCGGCCGGGACCGCGCAGGCCAAGAAGGAGGCGCTGGAGAAGGTCGGTGTGCGGGTGGGCAAGACGCCCAGCGAGACCGCCCGCCTCATGCGGGAGATCATGCGCTCCCGCTGAGCCGCCGGCTCCGGATGCCGCACCGCCCCGTCGGCGGGTGGTGCGGCATCCGCCGTCCGGGCCCCGGGCACGGTCCGGCGTTCCGGTGGCGATGCGCCGTCCGGCGCTCCCGACCCCCGCGCGCGGTCCGCGACACGCGGGGCGGATGAGGACGCTCCGCCCCATGATCGGTGAGACCATCGTGTACTGTGACGGCCTTTCTCGACCATTTCCGGGCGGCCCCCCGCACCGTCCTCAGCCGCATCCCCCTGCCGGGTGCCGCGGGTGACGACGACGCCCGCAGGCCGCTCCCCGTCTCCGGCATGCTCGCCGCGGCCTGGACCCTCGGCGCGGGCCTGGCGGTGCTCACCACGCTCACCCTGATCGGCTGGATCGCCGCGCCCCGGGGCGCGCTCGGCGCCGGACTGCCCGAGGTCTTCCGCACCGCGGCGCAGCTCTGGCTGGCGGCCCACCACGCGGGGTTCGCGATCCCCGGCGGGTCCGTCGGGCTGCTCCCGCTCGGGCTCATGGCACTGCCGGCGTTCCTGCTCTACCGGGCAGGGATCTGGATGGCCCGCGACGCCGACCTGCGGCTCCGGCTGCCCGCCCGGCTGCCCAAGAACAGCCCCAAGGAGAAGGCCAACGCCCGCCGCCGCGCCCAGCTGGTCCTGATCGCGCAGGCGGGCGTCTCCCTGGCGGCGCCGTACGCGCTGCTGGCCGGGGGGATCGCGCTCGTCGCCCGCAACGAGATCACCCAGCCGTTCCTGGGCGAGGTGCTGATCAGCCACCTGGTGCTGGCCTTCGTCGCCGGCGCGCTGGCCACCGTGCGGGCGATCGGCCCGTGGCGGGTGATGCCGCGCCTGCTGCCCGAACGGCTCCGCTCGGTCGTGGCGGGGACGGTCGTCGCCACGGGGATCATGCTGGCGGCGGGCGCCCTCCTGACGCTGGGCGCCGTCGTGATGGGCTTCGGGCAGATCCGGCACCTGACGGAGGTGCTGGAGCCCGGCTTCGTCGGCGGGCTGCTGCTCCTGCTGGTCCAGGGCCTCTATCTGCCCAACGCGTTCATCTGGGGGATGGCCTACATCACCGGGCCCGGGTTCGCCGTCGGCACCGGCACGCTGATCGCCCCGACCGGGGTCCAGCTGGGCACCGTGCCGAGCCTGCCGCTGCTGGGCGCGCTGCCCGAGGCCGGGCCGGCCCCCGCCTGGCTCATGGCGGTGATCGCCATCCCGTTCGCCGCCGGGGCGGTGGCGGGCGTCGTGGTCGTCAGGATCGCCCCCTCGCCCACCTACGAGGGTGCGCCGCTGTGGGGGTTCGCCTGCGGCATCGCGACCGGCTGCGCGGCCGGGCTGCTGGCGGCCCTGTCCGGGGGCGCGCTCGGCGGCGCCAGGCTCGTCGAGATGGGCCCGGCCGCCTGGGAGGTCATGCTCTCGGTGACGCTGGAGACGGGGGTCGCCGCGGGCATCTCGGCCGGGCTGGCCAACTGGTGGCTCATCTTCCGCGGCCAGAACACCGCTGTCGCCCGGGCCGCGGCGAAGGTCGGCTCGGCCGCCGAGCCCGTCCGCAGGGCGGGTGCGAAGCTGGCCGGGGCGGTGAGCGGCCGGGGCCGGACCGCCGGGCCGGAGGGGGCCCGCGCGCTCCCGGGCCACTGGCTGGACGCCACCGAGTGCGACACCCAGCCGATCCCGGTCATCCGGGACGACTGGCAGGACGAGCACGCCTCGGCCGCGGCGGAGAAGCCGGCGCGGCGCCCGGAGCCGCCCCGCCCGCCCCGCCGCGACATCGTCGACGAGACCGACGACCGGGGCGGTCACGTGATCTACGTGGACCCCTACGCGTGGGACCGCGACTGAGCGGTCCGGCACCGAGCGGTCCGGCACGTCCCGGCGGGCACCGGCGCACGGGACCGGCGGCGGGAACGCGGGACCCGCGGCGCGGGAGGACGGGCCCCGGCCGGTCAGGGGGAGAACGGGTAGGTCAGCTCGCGGTCGAGGAAGGGGATCTTCTCCTTGACCGCCTGGTCCAGCCGGTTCAGGCACCCCTCCCGGGCGGTCACGGTGCCAGCGCCCTTCATGCACTCGTTGTAGGCGGCGTACTCGTCACGCAGATAGACCTGGAGCGTCGCCGCCCCCGCCGAGAACAGCAGGGCCGTCGCCGAGACGACGATGCCGGCGACGGCCGTCCCGACGGGTTTGGGCACCGACCTGAGCAGGGGGATCGCGCGGATCGAGACGACGAGCGCGAAGACCGACATGACGAGCCCCGCCACCGGGAGCAGGAACGTCATCACCGCGGCCGCGAACGCCAGCCACAACGCACGCCGCCCCGCGCTCTCCGCCGGCCGTAGCTGGACGGGTGTCGTCACTGCATGCCCTCCTTGCGTCGTCCGAATGGACGGACCTATACCCTTGCAGCGGCGTGAGTCCCCGTCCGAATGGAGTGCGTCGGTGTCATCCCAGGCCGCCCGGCTTGTGGTTCTCGTTTCCGGCTCTGGAACCAACCTACAGGCCCTGCTGGACGCCGCGGCGGACGAGGGTTACGGCGCCCGGATCGTGGCGGTGGGCGCCGACCGCGACGGGATCGAGGGGCTGGCCCGCGCGGAGCGCGCCGGGGTGCCGGCCTTCGTCGAGCGCCTCGGGGACCACCCGTCCCGCGACGAGTGGGACCGGGCGCTCGCGGCCAGGATCGCCGAGCACAAGCCCGACCTGGTGGTCTGCGCCGGCTTCATGAAGATCATCGGCGAGCCGGTGCTGAGCGCCTTCCCCGTGCTCAACACCCACCCCGCGCTGCTGCCGTCGTTCCCCGGTGCGCACGGGGTGCGCGACGCCCTCGCGTACGGCGTGCGGGTCACCGGCTGCACGGTGATGCTCGCCGACGCGGGGGTGGACACCGGACCGATCATCGCCCAGGAGGCCGTGCGCGTCTACGACGGGGACGACGAGCAGACCCTGCACGAGCGCATCAAGGCCGTCGAGCGGGGGCTGCTCGTCGACACCGTCGGCCGGATGGCCCGTGAGGGCTGGACCGTGACCGGCCGGACCGTCCGCCTCGGACGGGCCGCCGGTCCCGGCTGAGGACCCGCGGGGCCCGGCGCCCCGCCGCGGCCCCGGCGGGGCCGGCACCCGCAAGACCCGGCGACCCGGCGGATGAGCCGGGCGCCCCGGACAACCGGAACAAACAGGAGGATCGAAAGTGACCCGCATCGCCATCCGGCGCGCGTTGATCGCGGTGTACGACAAGAGCGGGCTGGAGGAGCTGGCACGCGGGCTCGACGCCGCCGGGGTGGAGATCGTCTCCACCGGCGGCACCGCCGCGAAGATCGCCTCCTTCGGTGTCCCGGTCACCCCCGTCGAGGCGCTGACCGGCTTCCCCGAGTGCCTCGACGGCCGCGTCAAGACCCTGCACCCGCGCGTGCACGCCGGCCTGCTGGCCGACGGGGGCAACCCCGCGCACGTCGCGCAGCTGGAGGAGCTGGAGATCGAGCCGTTCCAGCTGGTCGTGGTCAACCTCTACCCGTTCCGGCAGACCGTCGCCTCCGGCGCCTCCGACGCCGAGTGCGTGGAGCAGATCGACATCGGCGGCCCGGCGATGATCCGCGCCGCCGCCAAGAACCACGGCACCGCCGCGGTCGTGGTGGACCCCGCCGCCTACGGCGACGTGCTCGCCGCGGTCGCCGCGGGCGGGTTCACCCTCACCGAGCGCCGCCGCCTGGCCGCCGCCGCCTACGCCCACACCGCCGCCTACGACACCGCGGTCGCCTCGTGGTTCGCCGACGTCTACGCGGCGGAGGACGGCGCCTGGCCGGCCTACAGGGGCGCCTCGTGGGAGCTGGCGGCCTCCCTGCGCTACGGCGAGAACCCGCACCAGCGCGCCGCGCTCTACAGCGCCGGCACCGGCGGGCTGGCGGGCGCCGAGCAGCTGCACGGCAAGGAGATGTCGTACAACAACTACCTCGACGCGGACGCCGCCTGGCGGGCCGCGTGGGACTTCGCCGAGCCCGCCGTCGCGATCATCAAGCACCAGAACCCGTGCGGCATCGCGGTCGGCGCCGACGTGGCGGAGGCGCACCGCAAGGCGCACGCCTGCGACCCGGTGTCCGCCTACGGCGGCGTGATCGCGGTCAACGGCGAGGTCACCGGGGAGCTGGCCCGGCAGATCGCCGAGGTCTTCACCGAGGTCGTGGTGGCGCCCTCCTTCGCCGACGAGGCGCTGGCCGTGCTGAAGGAGAAGAAGAACCTGCGGCTGCTGGCCTGCCCGGAGGGGCCGGCCGACCCGACCGAGTTCCGCCGGATCGACGGCGGCCTGCTGGTGCAGACCGCCGACCGGGTGGACGCCCCCGGCGACGACCCCGCCACCTGGGAGCTCAAGGCGGGCCCCGCGGCCTCGCCGGAGGTCCTCGCCGACCTGGCCTTCGCCTGGACGGCGTGCCGCTCGGTGAAGTCCAACGCGATCCTGCTGGCCTCCGGCGGCGCGAGCGTCGGCGTCGGCATGGGGCAGGTCAACCGGGTCGACTCGGCCCAGCTCGCGGTCTCCCGGGCCGGTGACCGCGCCGCCGGGTCCGTGGCCGCCTCCGACGCCTTCTTCCCCTTCGCCGACGGCCTGAAGGTGCTCATCGACGCGGGCGTGAAGGCGGTCGTGGAGCCCGGCGGCTCGATCCGGGACGACGAGGTGATCGCCGCGGCCGAGGCCGCGGGCGTCACGCTCTACTTCACCGGCACCCGCCACTTCTTCCACTAGGGCTTCTCACGGGCGTCCCGCCGGGGTCCTCCCGGCGGGACGCCCGTCGCGCGTTCTCCGCGAGAGGGCTTCCGGAGGATTCCGGCGAAGAGGAACTTCCGGCAAAGCCCTACGGCGGGGGCACGGCCCGCCGATACAGGGTGTGCCGCCTGCGAAGGCCCTCCCCGCCCAGGTCACGACGGCGCCCGCCCGTGCCGGATCCCGGCCGGACCGGAGCGCGACCGGATCACCGGGACCGAGGACACAAAAAGGTGGCCGGTTGACCATAATTTTCGGGCTCGATGAGGTTTGAACTCCCTCTAACCTGAGTCGTCCCTTCCCTCTCCCGTGGAGACCCCCATGACCATGCTCGACGTTCTACTGCCGACGATGATGATGGCCAACGGCTTCTGGCAGAGCCCGTTCTTCCTGGTGCTGCTCGCCCTCGTCGCGGGCTACCTGGGCGCGAAGGCCGTGGAGCGCATCCCCTTCACGCGCCGGATCATCGAGCGGCGGGAGGCCGAGCAGGGGTGACCCCCGGCGGTGGCCGCGCGCGGATGATCTCATGAGAAGGTTGGACACATGAGCGCGCAGATTCTGGACGGCAAGGCCACCGCGGCGAGGATCAAGGCAGACCTGGCGGAGCGGGTGGCCGTGCTCAAGGAGCGGGGGATCACCCCCGGACTCGGCACCGTTCTCGTCGGCGACGACCCCGGCAGCCAGATCTACGTCGCGGGCAAGCACCGCGACTGCGCGGAGGTCGGCATCGCCTCCATCCGCAAGGACATGCCGGACAACGCCACGCAGGCGGAGGTCGAGGAGGTCATCGACGAGCTCAACGCCTCGCCGGAGTGCACCGGCTACATCGTCCAGCTCCCGCTGCCCCGGCACCTGGACACCCAGGCGCTCCTGGAGCGGATGGACCCGGCCAAGGACGCCGACGGCCTGCACCCGGTCAACCTGGGCCGCCTGGTGCACATGGTCGACGCGCCGCTGCCCTGCACGCCGCACGGGATCGTCCTGCTCCTGCAGGAGTACGGCGTGCCGACCAAGGGCGCCGAGGTCGTCGTGGTGGGCCGCGGGATCACGGTGGGCCGCTCGCTCGGCCTGCTGCTGACCCGCCGCTCGGAGAACGCCACCGTGACGCTCTGCCACACCGGCACCCAGGACCTGGCCGCCCACACCCGGCGCGCCGACATCGTCGTCGCCGCCGCGGGCGTGCCGAACCTGATCACCGCGGACATGGTCAAGCCCGGCGCCGCCGTGCTCGATGTGGGCGTCTCGCGGGTCGACGGCAGGATCGCCGGTGACGTCGCCCCCGACGTCGCGGAGGTCGCCGGCTTCCTCACCCCCAACCCCGGAGGCGTGGGCCCGATGACCCGGGCCCTGCTGCTGGCCAACGTGGTCGAGGCCGCCGAGCGGCAGGCCGCCCGGGGCTGACCCCGGACCGCCGCCCCGAGCCGGCGGGCCGGAGGCTAGGACGCCCGGCGGCCCACCGCTCCCGTCGCCGGAGACGGCTCCGGGGCGCCGGTCGTGCGCTGCGTCGGCACCACCGGGGTGGGCCTGACCAGCCCCAGGGCGACGACCTCGTTGGCCAGCCGGGTGCGCCGGTTGGTCCCCTCCGGGATGCGGAATTTCTGGTAAAGGCGGAGGAGGTGCTGCTTGACCGCCGCCTCCGTCACCACCAGATCGTCCGCGATCTCCCGCGCGGTGGCCGGGGCGACGAACGCCTCGTCCGAGAGCGCGGGCCGGCACAGGGACGTCAGCACGTCCACCTCCCGCCGGGTCAGCTCCGGCGCCGCGGCGCGGCGGAGCTCGACCTCGGGGACGAAGTCCTCGCGCGGGACCCCGCCGATCCTGGCCCGGGCGGCGCCGAAGGAGACGACGTCGCCGTCGTCGAGGACCCTCCGGGCGATCGGCCTGCCGTTCACCCGCGTGCCGTTGCGGGACAGGCCCAGGTCGACGACGTACAGATAGGGTCCGCGCCGGACGAATTCCGCGTGCAGCCGGGACACGCTCGGATCGGTGAGCCGGATGTCGACCCCTCTGCCTCGCCCGACCGTCGTGATCTCGGGGCGCAACGGGACCACCTCGCCGGTGTCCTCGATGCGTATGAACGGCCCCTCCACGGCAGTTCCTCCCCAGGTAGCCCGCCGTAACTGTTACTACAGCTCCGGCTTACCCAAACGAGGGGATGGGGAATCTCCTTTGCCAGAAGCAGAATCCTTCCTGAAATTGGTCTGGACCTCCTGAAAAGGTTTCCCCTGCTCACGGGTAGACTTCGGGCGACGATATGCGGAGGAAACACTCATGGCGGACAAGCCCACCAAAGGCCTCGCCGATGTCGTAGCCGCGTCCACAGCGCTCAGCGACATCGACGGCAAGGCCGGTCGCCTCTTCTACCGCGGATACGACATCCACGAGCTGGCCGGCCGCACCACGTTCGAAGAGATCGCCCACCTGCTGCAGTGCGGCACGCTCCCCACCCGGGAGCAGCTGGCCGCCTACGGGGCGGAGCTGGCCGCAGGGCGCACGCTCGGCGCCCTGGTGGAGGCGAACATCGCCGAGGTCGCGGCCAAGCAGGCGCCGATGGAGGCGCTGCGCACGCTGGTCTCGCTCGCCGGCGCCGACGACCCGGACAAGGACTCCAACGCGCCCGACGCGAACCGGCGCAAGGCGGCCCGCCTCACCGCGCAGCAGCCCCTGCTCGTGGCCCGCTACCACGCGGCCCGGACCGGCACGCCGGCCCCGGAGCCGGACCCGGAGCTCAGCGTCGCGGCGAACTTCCTGCTGCAGATCACCGGTCGTCCCGCGGACGCCCGCGCGGTGGAGATCTTCGACACCTGCCTCGTCCTGCACGCCGACCACACCATGAACGCCTCGACGTTCGCCGCCCGGGTCTGCGCCGCGACCCTGTCGGACATGCACTCGGCGATCGTCGCCGCGATCGGCACGCTGAAGGGCCCGCTGCACGGCGGAGCGAACGAGCAGGTCATGCGGACCCTGGAGTCGCTCGACCCGAGCGGCGTGGCGCAGGCCGTACGCGACAAGCTGGCGGCCGGCGAGAAGATCATGGGCTTCGGCCACCGGGTCTACAAGACCGAGGACCCGCGCGCCACGCACCTGCGCAAGATGTCGCAGGAACTCGCCGAGGCGTCCGGTGACGACACCTACTACCGGATGTCGAAGGAGATGGAGGAGGTCGTCTTCGAGACGAAGGGCCTCTACCCGAACGTCGACTTCTACGCCGCGACGGTCTACCACTACCTCGGCATCCCGACCGACCTGTTCACGCCGGTTTTCTCGGTCAGCCGCATGTCAGGATGGACCGCACACGTCATCGAGCAGCACGCCGACAACCGGCTGATCCGCCCGGACAGCGAGTACATCGGCGAGCGGGACCAGAAGTGGAAGCCGATCGGCGAGCGGTGAACGCGCACACGACCGAAGAACGCTGGGGGCCGTACCCGCTGGTGCTGGCGGGCGCGGTCCTCGCCGTCGCCTCAGCGGTCATGGTCGACGTCGAGTGGGGAGGCTTCTCACTCGGCGCCGTCATCATGCTGGGCGCCGTGGTACGGCTCGCCGGAGGCGGGCGGCTGGCCGTACGGAAGAAGACGACCGACGTCGTCACGCTCGCCCTGCTCGGGGCCGCGCTGATGGCCGGATCGTTGCTGCTGGAATACCCGTGGCTGATGCCGCGGTGAACGGATCGACCGCGGCGTGTCCGCGGGCAGTCGTCGGATGACCGGGTGGCCCGCGTGCCGCACAGGGCCGTCCGATAGCCTCAACGGCCAGTGAGCCTCAAAAGGACTGTCTGGCCAGTGTTAGTTCAGAAGGGGAACCACACGCATGCCCAAGATCAAGGTAGAGGGCCCGGTCGTCGAGCTTGACGGCGACGAGATGACCCGGATCATCTGGCAGTTCATCAAGGACCAGCTGATCCTTCCCTACCTCGACGTCGACCTGAAGTACTACGACCTCGGCATCGAGCACCGCGACGCCACCGACGACCAGGTGACCATCGACGCCGCCAACGCGATCAAGCAGTACGGCGTCGGCGTCAAGTGCGCCACGATCACCCCGGACGAGGCCCGCGTCGAGGAGTTCGGCCTCAAGAAGATGTGGAAGTCCCCGAACGGGACCATCCGCAACATCCTCGGCGGCGTCATCTTCCGCGAGCCGATCATCATGTCCAACGTGCCGCGGCTCGTGCCCGGCTGGACCAAGCCGATCGTCGTCGGCCGTCACGCCTTCGGCGACCAGTACCGCGCCACCGACCTGAAGATCCCGGGCGAGGGCACCCTGACCCTCACCTTCACGCCGAAGGACGGCTCCGAGCCGATCGAGCTCAACGTCTTCGACTTCCCGGGCTCCGGCGTCGCGATGGCGATGTACAACCTGGACGAGTCCATCCGCGACTTCGCCCGCGCCTCCATGCGGTACGGCCTGGCCCGCAACTACCCGGTCTACCTGTCGACGAAGAACACGATCATGAAGGCCTACGACGGGCGCTTCAAGGACATCTTCGCCGAGGTCTACGAGACCGAGTTCAAGAAGGAGTTCGAGGAGGCCGGCCTCACCTACGAGCACCGCCTCATCGACGACATGGTCGCCTCGGCCCTGAAGTGGGAGGGCGGCTACGTCTGGGCCTGCAAGAACTACGACGGCGACGTGCAGTCCGACACCGTCGCGCAGGGCTTCGGCTCGCTCGGCCTTATGACCTCGGTCCTGATGACCCCCGACGGCCGGACCGTCGAGGCCGAGGCCGCGCACGGCACCGTGACCCGCCACTACCGCCAGCACCAGCAGGGCAAGCCGACCTCCACCAACCCGATCGCCTCGATCTTCGCGTGGACCCGCGGCCTCGCCCACCGCGGCAAGCTCGACAACACCCCCGCGGTGATCGAGTTCGCCGAGAAGCTGGAGCAGGTCTGCATCGAGACCGTCGAGGGCGGCCAGATGACCAAGGACCTCGCCCTGCTCGTCGGCGGCGACGCCGAGTGGCTGACCACCCAGGACTTCCTGGCGGCCCTGGACGAGAACCTGAAGCGGAAGATGGCCTGACGCTTCCTTCCCGCCGGGGGGACGGCCTGACCGCCTCCCCGGCGCGCTGAGCGCCGCGCACGCCGTACGGAGGCGCCGCGCACGCCGTACGGCGGTGCGCCGGGGCGCGCGGGGCGCCGTGCACGGGGAAAGGGCCGCCCGGACGGGCGGCCCTTTGTCGTCTCCGGGACCGGGTGGTCCCTCCCCGCCGGGTCAGGGCTCCACGGTGACCTTCCCCAGCTTGGTCAGGAAGTCGCCGTGCGCGAACCCGTTCCTGCCGTGGGTGGTCCCCTGCACGTTCCGCCACTTGCCGGCGTTCACCCCGGTGCCGTGGGTCCCGCAGCCGCCGACGGTGTAGTCGTGGTGGCCGAGGCTGTCGATGACGGCGCTGCTGCTCGACGGGCCGCTGCGGACGTTGAGGCTGCTCTGCTGGGTCCTGACCTTGTAGACGCAGTCGTCCGCGGCGGCGGGTGCCGCCGTGGCGAGGCCGAAGACGAGCGCGCCGCTCCCGGCGACGGCCGTGCCCGCGAGAACACCGGTGAATCGCTTGAGATCCATGAATCCTCTCCCTGTGTGGCGATTTGGGCGTTATGTGCAGTTTTGTCCTGATGGTGTGGGAGAAACCGGTGATGAACGCCTATCTACCGACCCTCGACAGGCCCCATGCGGAACGCCGGGCCGCACCGGACGCAGGGCCGGGCGGGCGGGCCGTCCCATGGCTCACGGCAGATATCGGATCTCGCCCGTGGAGAAGGTCAGCACCCCGTACTCCCGCACCGCACCCGGCTCGGTCCTGAGCAGGACCTCGTCCGGCGTGATCCAGTCCTGGAAGACCCAGTGGCGCCACCCGCCGTACCGGGTGACGTCGGCCCGGACCTCGCGCCCGGTGGGGATGTCGATGATCAGTGGTGCGTCGCCGTCACCCGGAGCGACCGCCCTGCTCCCGTCGGGGGAGACGCCGGAGGGCGGAGCGCCGGGCCAGTCGTCCGTGCGGACGGTCCGCAGGCGCTTCCCGCCGGGGGAGAGGAAACGCAGCTCGCTCTCGTAAGGCCCGTCCTCGCCGATCGTGACCCGGTGGACCACCGGCCCGGTCGAGGTCCAGCCGACGAGGGAGTCCCCGGGGCCGACGCGGAACCGCGACCGGCGCCCCGTACGGGGATCGACGGTCTCAACTGGCCGCCCCTCCCAGGGCTGGAAGAGCAGGCGGCGCCCGTCCGGAGTGAAGAAGAGCCGGGGACGCTTCTCCGCCGTTCCGATGTCGGGGTCGAGCGGGCCGGAGGCGGAGAGCACCCGCCCGGTCTCCAGGTCGTGGACGACCAGGCTCAGGTCCTCCTCGCGGCCGTAGGCCAGATGGCGGCCGTCCCGGCTGACGGCGAACAGGGACGGCACGGCCAGCGCCCCCGGCAGCGGCGGGTCCGGGACGGCGTCCGTGGCCAGGTGCCAACGCTCGCACGGGTCGCCGGTGCAGCCGGAGACCACGCCGGACGGCGGAGCGGCCGCGAGCGGCCGCCCGGACGGTGCGGGCGGGCCGGTCGCCGGACTCGTCGCGGGAGCACCGAAGACGGCTGACGGATCGTCCGGCGGAGCGTCCAGCACCCGGTGGATCCCGCCATCGGTGAGATCCACCATGAGGTACACGTCATCGCGCGGACTCCGCAGCACCACCCGGTCGCCGACCACGCCGTGGTAGCCCCAGCCGGGGGAGACCTCGGGCAACCGGACGAGGCGCAGCACCCGTCCCGACTCCAGGCCCCTGACGGCCAGGATGTCGGGCGGTTCCGGAAGCCGTTCGTCTCCGCCGGGATAGCGGGCACCGCGGAAGGCGTCCCGGTAGAGCCCGGCCGTGCGCCCGCCGTCCGCCGAGACGAGGGCGGTCCCCCTGCCGACGTCGGAAGACACCCCAGTGAGAAAGGCGTGCTCGGAAGCATTCCCGATGCGCGTGCCGTCCCGGTCGAACACCGTCCACGAGCGGTTCCCGTACCGCTCGTACGGACCATCCTCCGCGTCCGGCGGATCGCCGGAGCAGGGGACGCCGATGATCCTGCGGGCGTCCCGGCCCAGGTTGAGGATCTCGCAGACGCCGTCCAGCGTGGTGGTCGCGCCGGTCTCGAAGTCGGTGAGACGGACCTGCGGACGCCCGCCGAGGCGGGCCGCCGCGAAGAACCTGCCGTCCGCCGAGACGTGCAGGTCGAGCCGCTCTCCCTCGGAGACGTCGTCCAGCGACGGAGAAGCCAGGCCGACCTTCCGGCCGCTCGGCAGGTCGTGGGCGACGAAGCGCCGCTCGGCCGTGCTGAAGTAGGCGATCCGGTGACCGTCGGGGGTCACCCGGAGCGGAGGTCGGAGGGCGGGACCGTCGGGGAGCGTGATCCACATGGCCGCGTCGGAGATCTCGATCGACCGGAGTGCGCCGTTCCCCTCGACCGGCTCCGCGCCCTCGACGGACTCCCCGGACCGTACGACCAGCCGCCAGCCGGAGCAGGCGGAGGACTCGTCGGGCCCGGGGTCGTGGCGGCAGTCGTCCCGCCACGACGCGTAGCCGACGGTCACCGGGAGCGGCGGGGGCTCCCAGGGGCCGACCGGCGGCCGACCCTGTCCGGGGTCCACCAGGAGCATCAGGAGCACGCCGAGCACGACGACCGTGCCGCAGACCGCCCCGAGCCCCGGGCGGAGACGGCGGGCGAGCCGGGAACGGCCGCCAGGGACGACCGCGGCCATGGCGGCCGCGACCGGAGCGGCGGTCATCAGGGCTTCACCTTGCCGGTGGCGGACGCCAGGGCCTCCTCGGCCGGTCCGGCGTCCTGAGCCTCGGCGGTCTTCCCCGTGACCGGGTCCACCAGATGCGTCTCCCCGTCGGCGGGCTCGTCGGGGTCGAGCCTGAGCAGGGCCCGGCCGCCGTCGTCCCAGCCCAGGAACTCCGGGGCGTCGGCGTACCGGTCGAGCTCGATCCGGAGCCTCACCCGGCGCAGGGTCCTCCCCGTGGCGGAGTCAACGGTCACCGCCTCACCGCCCGCGGTGAGGACCAGCAGCCGGCGCCCGTCGGGGAAGAGCCGCACGACCGAGGCGGGATCGTACGGCACCCGCGAGCGCACGGCGCCGTCCAGGCCGACCACGGCCAGCTCGGCCTCCTTCCCCCCGGCCTCCCCGTCGGGCACGGTGACCGCCGCGAAGCCCCGGGGGCCGACGCCGAGCACCCGGCCGAGCCCCGGCACCTCCACGCTCCGGCCGCCGCCGGTGTCCACGAGGCGGACGGAACCCCGCCCGGGCCCGGTGGCGGCGAGGGCGGCGTACCGGCCGTCGGGGGAGAGCGCGGGCACCGGCAGGTCCGTGTCGGCCAGCGGGCCGGTGAGGTCGCGGCGGGCCCCGGTGCGCAGGTCGTGGTGGACCATCCGCCGGGTCCGGGCGTCCAGGTAGACGGCGTGGAAGCCGTCGCCGCTGAGCGCGAACGGCGCCGGGCGCGGCAGCGCGCCGTACCGCCCGGCGAACGCCGCGGCCTGCGGGAGCGGGAGCGGGTGGCTCCAGTCACCGGGGCCCGCCACGGGGATCAGCTCCCACACCGCGCAGCCGCGGACGGTCTGGCGGGTGCCGCACCTCGGCAGCGACGCCTCGGCGACCGGCCGCGAGGAGGTCGTGGCTTCGTCCCGGACGGTCCGTTCGGCGGTCTTCCCCGGCGGGACCGCGGCGGAGACGACGAACGCGGTGCCGAGCGCGACCGCCGCGGCGAAGGTCGCGACGGCGGTGACGGGAGCGGCCCACCAGCGCTCCGGCCCGGTGCGCGGGGCGGGGGCCCACGACCCGGTGCCCACGGCCAGGGCGACGAGCGGCACCACCCACGAGACGAGGGCGATCAGCGGCGCGAGCACCCTCGGCGGCTCCGGCGGCAGGACCGCCTGGACCGCGCACCACAGGGCGGCCACCGCGCCTCCGGCGAGCAGCACCTGCGCGGACCGGGAGCGCGCGGCCACCTCCGCCGCCACCTCGTCGGCCGGTCCCGCGGGCAGCGGCCGGGTGCGCAGCCCGCGCAGCAGGACCGGTACGGCCGCCGCCGCGGCGGCCCTGGCGGCGCTCGACGCCGGGACGGCCGCGGCGGCCGCGCCGGACGACAGGGCCCGGACCGCCCCGGCCAGGGCCAGCGCCCCCGCGACCACCGCGCTCGCGCGCCACAACCAGGCCGACCGGCGCGGGGCCGGCCGCAGGCCGAGGTCCGCACGCCCGGCGGGCCGGGCCCGCGCCAGCCGTACCTCGGCGACCACGGCCCCGGCGAACCAGCCGAGGACCGGGTAGAACGGGCTGACCGTGATGAACGGTTCGAAGGCGAGGACGGCGAGTGCCCCGAAGGTCAGGCCGAGGGCCCGCCAGCGGCGGGTGACCCGCAGGTAGGTCAGGACGCGGCCGGCGTTGGACGGGGTGAGCACGAGGCGCTGGCGGGAGGCGAAGCGGACGATCCGGCGCGGATCCATGTCGTCGGCGAGCGGCGGGACGACGACCAGCGCGACCGGGGCGAGCACGAGCGCGACCGGGGCGAGCGACAGCACGGTCCCCCTTCCGTCCGGGCCGGAAATCTAACATGATCGATTGCCGACCGGTAAGGGGGCGGGATGGTTTCCAACGAGACTCTGGCGGGGTGGGACTCCGGGGCGGGGGCGCTCACCCGCCGGGACCGGCGCAGGTTCACGA
Organism: Planomonospora alba; assembly: GCF_039534085.1. Lineage (NCBI taxonomy): Bacteria > Bacillati > Actinomycetota > Actinomycetes > Streptosporangiales > Streptosporangiaceae > Planomonospora > Planomonospora alba. The sequence goes on along the minus strand of NZ_BAAAUT010000020.1, from coordinate 70,608 downwards.
TCGCGGGCTGCGCCGGCCTGGCCCTGGCCGCCGCGGGTCTTCTCCTGTGGTACTCGGGCGCGCTGGTCCCCCGGTTCCACGCGTTCCCCCACGGCCACCAGACGGGTCTCCGGGACGACGCCGCGGACCGCCCCGGATTGCCCCTCGTCCACGAGCGGCGGATCGTCGTCAACGACGGCTTCCTCCCCGTCACGGTCACGGCCGCGGCGGGGCACGGCCCGGGACTGGTCCTGGACTCCGTCACCGCCGGGGACGGCCGGCGTCTTCCGTGGGTCATCGGCGCGGGGGAGCGGCTGACGGTGGTGGTGGGCTACGCCGTCACCGACTGCGAGACGCCCGCCGAGACGATCGGCCTGCGGCTCCGGGCCGAGCGGTGGTGGGGGACGGCGGAGGCGGACGTGCCGTTCGGCGAGGACGAGCGGGAGTTCGCGGGAGTGAGGGGACCGGTCACGTCCGCCTGCGAGGACGCGGAGCACGCGGCGAGGCACCGGGAGCGGGCGCGGCGGCGCTGAGGGCGTGCCCGCACGGCGCGTGCCCTCACGGTGCCGTGGCGGCGCCGATGACGAGCCCGCGGTCGCCCGGGAGCCCGGCCACGCGGTGCATCTCGCCGCTGCGCGCGCCGACCCGGTAGAAGCCCAGGAACTCCCCGCTGGCCCGGTCGGTCATCCGGACGACGACCTCCCGGGCGTTCAGCCATCCGGCCACCTCGCAGCCGGTGGGATCGCCCAGCGCGGGCAGCGGGAACCGCCCGGTCGTCCTCCGCGACGCCGCGTCCACGATGTGCAGGACGCAGCCGGTCTTCCCCGGCGAGGCGGCGGCGGCGTGCCGGCCGGCGGGCGAGGCGGCCCAGGCGGGGTGCTCGGTGTCGAGCCAGGCCGCGGCCTTCTCGGCGGGGGTGCCCGTGCCGCCGGGCAGGTCGGCGGTCTGCCCGGTGGCGAAGTCGGTCCGCAGCCGCCGCTCGCCCAGGGCGACGGTGAAGTAGCGCCCGCTCGCGGAGACGCTGACGGACGTGCCCTTCTCGGTGTCGGCGGGGGCGAGGACCGGGGACAGGTACCGCTTCGTCCCGGTCGGCAGGTCATGGGCGACGTACCGGCGCTCCGCCGCGCTGAGATAGGCGACGCGCCGCCCGTCGCGGCTGAGGGCGGGCGCGAGCACCCAGGTGCCGGTGCCGCCGGCCCCCAGCTCGCGGGTCGCGTCCGGGACGCTCACACTGTGCTCGCAGACGCCCTGCCCGCAGGAGGCGGGGAGCGGGCCCTTCTCCGCGGTGGGGCCGCCCACCAGGTTCAGCGTCCAGCCCGCGCACAGGTACTTCCCGCTCCAGGGCGCCTCGGGCCGCTGCTGCGGGCAGCGTCCGGGGACCGCGTAGCGGATCACGAAGGCCGTGCGGGGCGCCTGCCACGCGGTGGGGGCGGCGACCGCTCCGGCGGAGCTCTCAGCGGACCCGGCGGCGGCTCCGGAGGGCGACGGCGAGGCGGAGGCGGTCAGCGGGCTCGCCGCCGACGCCCGGGAGTCGCGGTCGCCGGCGGCCAGGGCGGTGGTCCACACCTGGCCCTGCGGGGTCAGCGTGACGATGAAGGCGACCAGCAGGGTGAGGGCGGCGGCGGTCAGCAGGACCTTCCGCCGGCCGCGGCGGCGCAGGACCGTCAGGGCCCGGCCGGACAGGTCGGGGACGGACGCCTCCCCGGCCTGCGTGGCGAACCGGTTGACCAGGCGCTTGCGGTCGCCCTTGGTGAGCTCGTCGAGCGCCTCGGCGAGCTCCGACTCCACGGTCTGCGCGGGCAGGCCGAGGATGTCGGCCATCTCGGCGGGCGTCCTGCCCTCGTGCAGGCAGGCGACGGCGATGAGGCGGCGCCGGGGCGGGAGCCGTACCAGGGCGGTGGCGCCGGCGGCGGTGGGCTTGCGGAGGAAGGCCCGGTAGAGCTCGGTGTGCGCGTGCGCGGCGGGGTCCTCCCACGGGGTCGGGGGCCAGGCCAGGCCGACGGTGCGGTACGCGCGCAGGGCCAGGCGGATGGCCTGCTCGTGGCTGCCGGTCAGGAGGAGTCCGGTGCCGACGAGAGAGCGCTGATCACGCTGGACGAAGTCGCGAAAACCGATGTATCGCCTCATTGGGCCTTACTCCGCATGGTCGGGGAGATCAACGGTAGCGATCCGGACGGCCGGAGCGCCAAATCGGGACGAATTCCCGCCGGTCGGAGAGGCGGGACGCCGGACGCGCCGCCGGGGAGAGCCGCTGTCCTCCCCGCTCGCGGCACCTCGGCGCCGCGGGCGCGCCGTACGGGGTGCCGTACGGGGTCCCGCAGGGACGGCGCGGCCAGGGCGAGGTCACGTGGGGGGACGGCGCGGCCAGGGCGAGGTCACGTGGGGGTAACGGGTGGGGCCGGGTGGCCGGCGGGCCGTAAAGTCTTCCCCAACGGGAGACGGGTCGGAACGTGGGGGCGGAGATGCCGCAGATCGAGCCGCTGGGGGCGGGGGAGCCGCGCCGGCTCGGCCCGTTCCGTGTCGTCGGGAGGATCGGGGAGGGCGGCCAGGGGACCGTCTACCTGGGCGAGGACGCCGACGGGGAACGGGTGGCGATCAAACTGCTGCACGTGCGGTTCTCCGGCGACGCGATCGCCAGGTCCCGCTTCGCGCGCGAGGCGCGGGCGGCGCAGCGGGTCGCCTCGTTCTGCACGGCGGCGGTCGTGGCGGCCGACCTCGAAGGCGACGTCCCCTACATCGCCAGCGAGTACATCGAGGGCAGGTCGCTGCGGGAGGTCGTCGAGACCGACGGCCCGCTGCGGGGCGCCGCGCTGCAGCGGCTGGCGGTCGGCACGGCCACCGCGCTGACCGCGATCCACCACGCCGCGATCGTGCACCGCGACCTCAAACCCGACAACGTGCTCATGGCCGCCGACGGGCCCCGCGTGGTCGACTTCGGCATCGCCCGCATCATCGACTCCACCGGCACGATCACCAGCCGGGCCGTCGGCACGCCCGCCTACATGGCGCCGGAGCAGATCGCCGGGGACGACGTCGGCCCCTACACCGACGTGTTCGCCTGGGGGGCGACCATCGCGTTCGCCGCGACCGGGAAGACGGTCTTCGCCGGCGACTCCATCGCGGTGGTGCTGAGCCGCATCCTCACCCACGAGGTGGACGTCGGCATGATGCCGGAGCCGCTGCGCGGCACGGTGCGGGCGGCACTGGCCAAGGACCCCGCCGAGCGGCCCTCGTCCGACCAGATCCTGCTCCGCCTGCTCGGCCGTCCCGAGATGGGGGACGTCTCCCCGGCGGTGCTCACCCGCGGGGTCCAGGCCGCCAGCCCGGCGGGGGACGACCCGGCGGCGCCGGGCCCTGGCGGTGCCGGAGGGGACGCCCCGCAGGCGCGGTCCGCCGGAGCGCGGACGGAGGAGGAAGAGGCCGGGGAGGCCACCAACGTCATGCGCGTCCCCGCGCCCCGGACGAGGCCGCCGGTGCCGTCCACCGGGCCGCACGCCCCCGCCGGGGAGGCCCGCGAGCGGCGCGCACAGCCGCCGGCCCCGTTCGCGTCCCCGCCCGCCGTACGGCCCCCGGCCTCCCCGGCGCACCCCGCCCCGGCGGCCTCCCCGGCGCACCCCGCCCCGGCCGCCTCGCCGGTGCACGCCGCGCCGCCGGAGCCCGACCGGCGGGCGGCGCACCCGTCCGGGCCCGCACCGTCCCGGCCCCGTCCGGACCTGCCCGCCCACCAGGGGCACCCGCCGGCCTCCGGCTCCTCACCCGCGGGGCCCGGGCGGCCGGGCTGGCAGGAGACCCGGCCCATCGACCTCGGCGACGTCCACCCCCCGGAGCGCCGCCCGCGCCTGGGGCGCTGGATCGCCCTGGTGACGGCCGTGCTGCTGGCCGGCGGCGCGGCGACCGCCTACGCCACCGGCTGGCGCCCGCCGTTCCTCGCCGGGTCCGCGGAGCCGTCCGACGGCCCCGGGAGCCGGTCGGCCGACTCGCTCGTGGACCGGGCGGCCATGACGAAGAAGCTCACGGTCGGGATGCGCGACTTCCTGCCGGGCATCGCGCTGCGGAGCGGGGGGAGGTGGACCGGGTTCGAGGTGGACCTCGCCACCGAGATCGCCCGGGCGCTGGACGTGCCGGAGAGCGGCGTCACCTTCCGCGCCACCAGCCTGGAGGAGCGGCCGGAGCTGCTGGCGAGCGGTGAGGTGGACCTGGTCATCGCGACCTATCCGATCAAGGAGAAGGACGCGGGCAGGGTCACGTTCGCCGGGCCGTACTACCTCGCCCACACGGACGTGCTCGTCAGGGACGACTCGCCGATCGCGTCCCTGGCCGACCTGCGGGGCAGGCGGCTGTGCGCGCCGCGGGGGAGCGCCGCCGCGGACACGGTGCGCCGGGAGGCCGGTGGCGTCTCCCTGGTCTCCGCCGAGAACTACTCCCAGTGCATGGACAAGCTGGTGGCGGGGGAGGTCGACGCGGTCCCCGGCGACGACCTGCTGCTGGCCGGATACGGCAACCCCGCGCGGGAGGCGACCCCCAAGCGGGTGGTCGGCCTGAAGCTCACCGACGAGCGCTACGCGGTGGCCCTGAAGAAGGGCGACGAGCGCGCCTGCAAGGCCATCCGGGCCGTGATCACCGACCTGTACGCCAAGGGCAGGATCAAGGAGATGCTCGACGAGCACTTCCCCGGCGTCGACTTCGCCACCCGGGAGGACGGGCCGCCCGCGATGGCCGATTGCGGTTAGCCCGGCCGCGGAGGCCGGTCGCGGCAGCCGCGTCCGGCCCGGCGTGCCGGACAGGGGACCGCCGGGCGATCCCGCGGCGGCCCCGGGGCGCCGGGGGAGCCCGCTGCCGGGGTCAGCCGCGGTCGTCGCGCTCGATCCGGTCGGCGGTCTCCTCGGCCCAGTCCCGCATCATCCGCATCTGGCGGATCCCCAGGTCCAGGGCGTACCTGCCGAAACCGGACTTCCCCTCGCGGGCCTTGGCCCTGTCGAACTCCTCCAGCGCCGCCAGCTTGGCGCCGTACCTCTCGGCCTCCCCGCGGAGCAGGGCCACGGCCTCCGGCGGCTCCAGCATGGGCAGCAGGAAGGCGCGGAGCGCCCCTTCGTCGCGGACCGGCCGGAAATGCTCCGTTCCGACCAGCCACTCACGCAGCCGCCGGGAGCCCTCCTCGGTGATCGCGTAGCCCTTCCGGCCGCGCGGGCCCTCCTCCTGGACCGTCACCAGGCCGTCGGCGGCCATCTTGTTGAGCTCCGGGTAGATCTGGCTGTGCCGGGCGTGCCAGGCGTGGCTGATCGACTTCTCGAAGAGTTTCGTGAGGTCGTAACCGCTTGCCGGGCCCGAGACGGCCAGCAGGCCGAGCAGTGCCATGCGCAGGGACATGCCTCCATTCTTCCCCGCAGATTGACATGTAGAAACTGACATATCAGTATCAACACGTGGCTAGTGACATATCGACTCCCCCCTCGGCGGCCCGGTCCGGAACCGGGCCGCTCCTGTTCGCCGTGCTCGGCGGCATGCTCCTCGCGATGCTGGACCAGACGATCGTCGGCACGGCGCTGCCCCGGATCGTCCGGGAACTCGGCGGCGCCGACCTCTACACCTGGGTCGTGACCGCGTACCTGCTGACCTCCACGATCACCGTCCCGCTGTACGGCAGGCTGTCGGACACCTACGGCCGCAAGCCGCTGCTCCTGACGGGCATCGGGCTGTTCCTGGCCGGATCGGCGCTGTGCGGGGCGGCCCAGGACATGACCCAGCTCATCGCCTTCCGCGCGCTCCAGGGGCTCGGCGCCGGAGCCCTGCTCCCGCTCTCCCTGGCCCTGGTCGCCGACCTGTTCCCGCCCGGCAGGAGCGGCCGGGTGCAGGGCGCGCTCGGCGGCGTGATGGCGCTGAGCTACATCGCCGGGCCCTTCCTCGGCGGGGTCTTCACCGACACGGTCGGCTGGCGCTGGGCGTTCCTGGTCAACCTGCCCGTCGGCCTGGTCGTGGTCGCGATCGTCACGGCGCGGCTGCCGCACACGGCCGGGCAGGGCCGCGGCGCCCGCCCGGACTACCCGGGCATCGCGGTGTTCGCCGCGGCGATCGGCGCGCTGCTCGTCGGGCTCACCGAGAAGGGGACGGGCGACCACTCCTGGACCAGCGGCCCGGTGCTCTGGCCGATCCTGGCGGCCGCCGCGGGCCTGGTGGTGTTCGTCCTCGTCGAGCGGCGTGCCGCGGAGCCGGTCATCCCGCTGGAGCTGTTCCGCAACCGCACCTACGCCCTGGCCAACGCGGCCTCCTTCCTCACCGCCTTCTGCCTCTACGCCGGGGTGGTCTTCCTGCCCCGCTACTTCCAGGAGGCCCGGGGGCTCGGCGCCACCGACTCGGGGCTGCGCATCTACCCGCTCATGCTCGGCATGGTGGCGGGCAGCGTGGTCACCGGCGCCCTCATCGCGCGGTCCCGGCGCCACAAGCCCTGGCTGGTCGCCGGAACCGTGCTGATGACGGCCGGCGCGCTGCTCTGCTCAGGGATCACGGCCACCACCCCCGGCCCCGTCCTCGCCGTCTGGATGGCCCTGCTCGGCCTGGGCATGGGCCCCATGCTCTCCGGCCTGACCGTCGCGATCCAGTTCTCGGTCCCGCCGCGCTTCATCGGTACGGCCAGCGCCAACCTGACGTTCTTCCGGCAGATCGGCGGCTCCGTCGCCCTGGCCTTCGCCGGGACCCTCTACGCCTCGGTCGTGCGGGAGGAGGCCCCGCCGCACGGGCCGGCCGCCGCGCACGCCGCCGCGACGGCCACCGTCATCCCCTGGCTCGCCGCCGCCGGTGCCCTGCTCGCCCTGGTCGCGCTGGCGGCGCTGCCCGGAGGGCGGATCGGGGCACTCGCCGGAGAACCGCCGCTGACCGCGGAGTAACATCCCCAGCGTCAGAAATTCATCCTGCGAGTGGGGGAAGGTCATGGCCCAGACTCCCGTAAAGGTCACCGTCACCGGCGCCGCCGGTCAGATCGGCTACGCGCTGCTGTTCCGCATCGCGTCGGGCCAGTTGCTGGGCGCTGACGTCCCGGTCAAGCTGAGCCTGCTGGAGATCCCGCAGGCGGTCAAGGCCGCCGAGGGCACCGCGATGGAGCTCGACGACTGCGCGTTCCCGCTGCTGAGCGGCATCGAGATCACCGACGACCCGAACGTCGCGTTCGACGGCGCCAACGTCGCGCTGCTGGTGGGCGCCATGCCGCGCAAGGCGGGCATGGAGCGCGGCGACCTGCTGGAGGCCAACGGCGGCATCTTCGGCCCGCAGGGCAAGGCCATCAACGACCACGCCGCCGACGACATCCGCGTGCTCGTCGTGGGCAACCCGGCCAACACCAACGCCCTGATCGCCCAGCAGCACGCCCCGGACGTCCCGGCCGAGCGCTTCACCGCGATGACCCGTCTCGACCACAACCGGGCGATCTCCCAGCTCGCGGCCAAGCTCCAGGTCCCGGTCACCGAGATCAAGAAGATGACCATCTGGGGCAACCACTCCGCCACGCAGTACCCCGACCTGTTCCATGCCGAGGTCGGCGGCAAGATCGCCGCCGAGCTGGTGGACGACGCCTGGCTGCGCGACACCTTCATCCCGACCGTCGCCAAGCGCGGCGCCGCCATCATCGAGGCCCGGGGCGCGTCCTCGGCCGCCTCCGCGGCCAACGCGGCGATCGACCACGTCTTCGACTGGGTCAACGGCACCGAGTGGACCTCCGCGGCGATCCCGTCCGACGGCTCCTACGGCGTCCCCGAGGGCCTCATCTCCTCCTTCCCCGTCGCCTCGCGCAACGGCAGGTGGGAGATCATCCAGGGGCTGGAGATCGACGCCTTCTCCCGGGAGCGCATCGACGCCTCGGTGCGCGAGCTGGAGGAGGAGCGGGAAGCCGTCCGCTCGCTCGGCCTGATCTGACCGCAGCCCCGGCCGGAGGAGCCCCCTCCGGCGGCGGACGCCTGAGAGCCCCGGCCGTGCGGTCCGGGGCTCTTTCCGTCGTATGTCCCCCGCGATGGGCAAGACGTGGCGTGTGATGGCGAAGACGTGGCGTGTCGGTCGGCCGGGAGAACATGATCACCGCGTTCAATGATCGCTGAAGGTCGGGGGAGCGGTGTTGATGATGCGTGGTGCGGCGCGGGTCGCCGCGGGAGTGATGAGTCTCGTCCTCGCAGGGGTGCCGGGGACGGCGCCTGCGGAGGCGGGGAGGGCGGGGGCGCCCGCCCCGGCGGGGGCCGCGGCGGCGGACCCGGGCGGAGCGGACCTGTCCGTGCGGCTGAAGGCGTCGCCGCGGCGCGCCCGGCCGGGGCAGCGGCTGGTCTACCGGGTGCGGGTGCACAACGCGGGCCCGGGAGCCGCGGTGCTGCCGGTGCTCACGGTGCGGGTGCCGAAGGCGGTGCGGATCGTCCACGTCGACGTCGACGTCGCCGAGTGCCGGCCGGGCCGTACGGCGCGCGAGGTGGTCTGCGCCTCGCGCCGGGACGTCCCCGCCGGGAACGGCGGGCGGGTGGCGATCACCGGGGTGGTCCGCCCCGGCGCGCGCGGCCCGCTGCGGGCCACCGCGACGCTCTCCTCCCAGGTCGTGGACGGCGACGCGGGCGACAACTCGGCGCGCACGGTGACCCCGGTCGGCGAGGGGGCCGACCTGTCGGTCCGGCTGTCGGGGCTGCGGCGCACCGGGCGGACCGTCACGGTGGACGCGCTGGTCGGCAACCGGGGGCCGCGGACCGTCCGGGACGCACTGGTCGTCCTGCAGGCGAAGAGGGCGCGGGTCGTCTCGGTGGAGGGCGCCCGCTGCCGCTCCCGCTCCGGCTACTCCGGCTGCGCGCTGCGCGTCATGAGGCCGGGCGACCGGATCGCGCTCCGGTTCGTCCTCCGTCCGCGCGGCCGCGCGGTGGACGCCCGCGCGACCGTCTACTCGGCCGGTGCGGGCGACCGCCGCCTGCGCGACAACGCCGACCGCCTGCGGTCGTCGCGCTGAGGAAAGCGCCCGCCGCAGGCCGCGGACCGGCTCCGGGCACCGCCCCGCGCGCCCGCCGCGCGGCGGAGCCGCCCGCTCCGGCGGCCGGTGCCCGGCCGCCGGGCCGGTCAGGAGGGGCAGGCGGTCGGGGCGGGCCGCGTCTGCGCCGGACCGGACGTGGCGAACATCACCGCCGCGGCCGCGAGCAGGCTGCAGAGCAGGATGAGGCCGCCGAACATGACTTTGGCGACTGAAGGTGAAAAGCTCCACACGACCGGAGATCACACCACATAATCACCGGACGCCCATGACTTTTCGTGCGACCCGGCCGGCGGAGCCTGCGCCCCGCCCGGCGGACCCTCGTCCTGCCGTCCCCCGCTCAGCGGGGCAGGGCGGCCCAGGCGTCGGCGACGATGTCGGCCACCTGCGGGTGCTCCGGCTTCCACCCGAGCTCCCGCTGGATCTTCTCGGAGGAGGCCACCAGCACGGCCGGGTCCCCGGGGCGGCGGTCGCCGACCACGGCGGGGATCGGGTGCCCGGTGACCTCGCGGCAGACCGTCAGGACCTCCTGGACCGAGAAGCCGCTGCCGCTGCCCAGGTTGTAGACCTTGTGCTCGCCGGGGGCGCAGGCGTCCAGCGCCAGCAGGTGGGCGCGGGCCAGGTCGGCCACGTGGATGTAGTCGCGCACGCATGTCCCGTCGGGGGTCGGGTAGTCGGTGCCGAACACGTTGACGGAGTCGCGCTGCCCCAGCGCCACGGCGAGGACATTGGGAATCAGGTGGGTCTCCACGGTGTGCCGCTCCCGGTAGACCCGGCCGTCCGCGGCGGTGTACGCGCCGCCCACGTTGAAGTAGCGCAGGCTCACCGCCGCCAGGCCGTACATGCCCGCGAAGGCGGACAGCGCGGTGTCGACCGCGAGCTTGGAGGCGCCGTAGGGGTTGGTCGGGCGGGTCGGGTCGGTCTCCACGATGGGGGAGCGCTCCGGCTCGCCGTACGTGGCGGCGGTGGAGGAGAACACGATGCGGCCGACGCCGGCGGCGCGCATGGCGTCCAGCAGGGCCAGGGTGCCGCCCAGGTTGTGCGCCCAGTAGAGCCCGGGGTTCTCCATGGACTCGCCGACCAGGGACTTGGCCGCGAAGTGCAGCACGCCGTCCATGCCCTCCAGCACGCCGGCGGCGTCGGTGATCGACCCCTGGACGAAGCGGGCGCCCGGCGGCACCGCGTCGGCGTGGCCGGTGGAGAGGTCGTCGAGCACGGTGATCTCGTGGCCCGCCTCGGCGAGCTGTGCCGCGACGACGCTCCCGATGTAGCCGGCTCCCCCGGTGACCAGCAGCTTCACGAAGCCTCCTGTTTGATAGTGTTTGAAGATGTTTATTTATGTAAGCCTATCGCCAGCATATGCTGGCCCGGCCCCTGTCGGCGACAGGCGGAACGGTCGACGGCCATGACGGAGTCGGTGTCGTGAACAGTGTCCTGGCCAACATCGCGCTGGTCCTGCTCTTCGTCCTGATCGGCGGCTTCTTCGCGGGAGCCGAGATGGCCATGGTCTCCCTCAGGGAGAGCCAGGTGCGCAGGCTCGGCGCCCGGGGACGCGCCGGGGCCAGGGCGGCCAAGCTCGCCCGCGACCCCAACCGCTTCCTGTCGGCGGTGCAGATCGGCGTGACCGTGGCGACCATGCTCTCGGCCGCGTTCGGCGCCGACACCCTCGCCCAGGACCTGTCCCCCGTGCTCGCCGGCTGGGGCGTGCCGGGCGCCCTCGCGGCCCCGGCCGCCCTGGTGCTGGTGACCCTGGCGATCTCCTACTGCTCCCTGGTCCTGGGCGAACTGGTGCCCAAACGGCTGGCCCGGCAGCGGGCCGAGGGCCTCTCGCTCCTGGTGGCGCCGGTCCTCGACCGGCTGGCCGCGCTCTCCCGGCCCGTCATCTGGATGCTGTCGAAGTCCACCGACGGGGTGGTCAGGCTGCTCGGCGGCGACCCGGAGGCGGACCGGGAGGAGATCTCCACCGAGGAACTGCGGGACATGGTGGTCGGCCACCAGGAGCTCACCGAGGACGAGCGCCACCTGATCGCGGAGGTCTTCGCGGCGGGCAAGCGGCAGCTCCGCGAGGTGATGCTGCCCCGCACCGAGGTGGAGTTCATGGCCGCCGACACCCGGCTGGCCGAGGCCGCCGTCCTGGCCGCGGCCATGCCGCACTCCCGCTTCCCCGTCTACCGGGACTCCTACGACGACGTCATCGGGTTCGTGCACATCCGCGACCTGCTCGACCCGGTCCTCACCGGCTCGATCGAGCCGATCAGCGAGCTGGTGCCGATCCGGCCGGTCAAGCGGGTGCCCGCCAGCAAGCGGGTGCTGATCACGCTGTCGGAGATGCGCGCCGAGGGGCAGCACCTGGCGATCGTGGTGGACGAGTACGGCGGCACCGCCGGGATCGTCACGCTGGAGGACCTGGTCGAGGAGCTCATCGGCGACATCCGCGACGAGCACGACGTGCAGGACCGGCACGACGCGCTGCCCGCGGGGCAGGTCGAGCTCGACGGGCTGGCCAACCTCGACGACGTGGCGGAGCAGGCCGGCATCAGGCTCCCCGACGGCCCCTACGAGACGCTCGGCGGGTTCATGATGGCGACCCTGGGCCACCTGCCGGAGCTGGGGGAGCGGGTGGAGATCCCCGGCTTCGAGCTCTCGGTCGCGCAGATGGACGGGCGCAGGGTGGCGCGGGTGCGGATCGTGCGCCTCCCGGAGGAGGCCCGCAGCGATCCGGGAGCGGACTTTCCTCCCGATTCCGGCGCCACGCCCGCGGATTCCGGCGCGCCGCCCGCGCCTTCGCCCCCGAGCACTCCCGGCGCCTGACAGAATTGAAGGCATGGCCAGTCCCCGAGTCCTGTCCGGAATCCAGCCCACCGCCGACTCCTTCCACCTGGGAAATTACCTGGGTGCCGTGCGGCAGTACGTCACGATGCAGGAGGGCTACGACGCCTTCTACTGCGTCGTCGACCTGCACGCGATCACGGTGGACTACCAGCCCGAGGCGCTGCGGCGCCGCTCCAGGGTCGCCGCGGCCCAGCTGTTCGCCGTCGGCCTGGACCCCGACCGGTCCACCGTCTTCATCCAGAGCCACGTGCGCGAGCACACCGAGCTGGCCTGGGTGCTGATCTGCCTCACGGGCATGGGCGAGGCCGGGCGGATGACCCAGTTCAAGGACAAGTCGGCGAAGTACGGCGAGAGCTCCGCCGGGGTCGGCCTGTTCACCTACCCGATCCTGCAGGCGGCCGACATCCTGCTCTACCAGGCGGACAAGGTCCCGGTCGGGGCCGACCAGAAGCAGCACCTGGAGCTCACCCGCGACCTGGCGCAGCGCTTCAACCACCGCTTCGGCGAGACCTTCACGCTGCCCGAGCCGCACATCGTCAAGGGCGTCGAGAAGATCACCGACCTGCAGGACCCGACGGCCAAGATGTCGAAGTCGTCCTCCTCTCCCGGGGGCATCCTCGACCTGCTGGAGGACCCGGGCCCGCTCCGCAAGAAGATCATGCGGGCGGTCACCGACACCGGCACCGAGATCGTGTTCGACGAGGAGAACAAGCCCGGCATCGCCAACCTGCTGCGCATCCTGTCCGCGCTGACCGGCACGCCGATCCCCGAGCTGGAGACCCGCTACGCCGGGCAGGGCTACGGCACCTTCAAGAAGGACGTGGCCGAGGCCGTCGTGGAGACCTTCACGCCGATCCGGGAGCGCACGGAGAAGCTCCTCGCCGACGAGACCCAGCTCGACCGGATGCTCGCCGCCGGCGCCGCGCGGGCCCGCAAGGTGGCCGCCGAGACCATGGAGAAGGTCCGCGACCGGGCGGGCTTCCTGACCGCCTCCTGACCCCCTCCCCGGACGCGGGCCCGGCTCCGTCCGCGGGAAGAAGACAGGCTCGGTCCCCGCTCGTCCGGGTAGGGAACCGGAGTGACGGGTCTGAGGGAGCGCATCGGCGCACTGCGCGAATGGGGCGGGCATGAGGTCCGGGACGACCGGGTCAGGTGGCCGTGGCTCGACCACCTGATCCGGACCGTGCAGCGCTACCAGATGCGCTCCGGCGACCGGCTCGCCGGCGCGGTGACCTACTTCGCCTTCCTGTCCTTCTTCCCGATCATCGCGCTGGCCTTCGCCGTCTTCGGTTTCTTCCTGTCGGAGCGGCCGGGCGCCGAGCGGGCCCTCGCACAGGCCATCGACGAATACCTCCCCGGCCTCGCCACCAAGCTCCCGATCGAGCAGATCGCCGACGCCCGGGCCGGTGCCGGGCTCATCGGCCTGCTGGGACTGCTCTACGCCGGTCTCGGCGCGATCGACGCCCTGCGCGGCGCGCTCCGCGAGATCACCATGACCACCGAGCCGCCTCTCGGCTTCCTGGCCGGCAGGCTCCGCGACCTGGCCGCGCTGGTCCTGACCGGCACCACGATGGTCGCCTCGGTGCTGGTCGGCGGCTTCGCCACGCAGGCCAGCGGGATGGTGGCCGGGTGGCTGGGCCTGTCGGCCTCCCTCCTGGGCACCGGAACGGTCTGGCTGGCGGGCCTGGCGGTCAGCGTGGCCGCCGACACCGTGGTCTTCCTCATCGTCCTGGGCTGGCTGGGGCGGTCCACCCAGCCGTTCCGGGTGGTGCTGCACGGCGCGCTGCTGGGCGCGCTCGCCTTCGCCCTGCTCAAGCAACTCGCCGCGTTCCTGCTGTCGTCCACCCTGAACAACCCCCTGTACGGGGTGTTCGCGGTGATGGTCGGCCTGCTGGTCTGGATCAACTTCTCCGCCCGCGTGGTGATGTACGCCGCGGCCTGGACGGCCACCGCCGCCATGGGGCCGCCGCCCGAGCCGACCCCCGTCCCGGGCGGCGCGCCCGAAGGCTGAGACGGCGCCTTCCCTCTGCGGTGTTTCCTGTGCTCCGGTGTCTCCCCTGGTGGGGCGGTGGCTTCGGTGAGGGCTTTCACGGGCGGGCATGGTCGCGCTCTGCGGGCCGGTGGTCCGGGCGGCCGTCGCAGTCGATGCCTGGTGGGTCTTCGCCTCCGGCGTCCGGCGGGCGCGCGGGGTTGCGCTTTGCTGTACGCCGCCCGGACCACCGGCCCGCGCCGCGCTCCTCGCATTCCGCCGTACGGCGTGCGGGCCGTATGGATGCGGTCCTTTCCCGGACGACCATGCTGCCCGCCGATGCTGAAGCCACCGCTCGTGCCGGGCTGAGGGTGCCCGCCGTCGCCTTGCGGCCATCGTGGCGGGAAGGAGCTCAGGGCCGGCCGCCGCAGGGTGCCCTGCCGGGAGCGGAGGGTCCGGTCCGTCCGGCGGACCATCGCTTGTCATCGCTCATCCGCCTGTTCGTCCAGCACGACCTGGCGCGGCTCACCGAATCGACCGTCGAGACGTTCCGGCCGTTCTACGAGGACCACTTCCGCCCTCTGGTGGGTGAGGTCGTCTTCGCCAACCAGCACGGCAACTGGCGCGGCGACTGTTGCGAGCAGGTCGCCGGGCTCCACGACCCCGGTCTGAACAAGTACGTCGCGGTCGCGGAGATCGAGGATGCCGTCGCCGGTTACGCCGCCTGGAGCGTCGAGCCGGCGCGCGGGAACGGGACCGTCACGCACCTCGCCGTCTCGGCCGAGCACCGTCGGCACCACGTGGGCACCGCGCTGTGCGAGCACGCCTTCGGTGAGATGTGGGCCCTCGGAGCCGAGGCGGTCGAGCTAGGCACCGGGGGAGACCCGACCCCTTCCACGCACCCGCCAGAGCTCTCTACGAGAAGCTCAGGTGCACTCTGCTCCCGGTCGTCGTCTACTACAGGAGGCCCTGACCGAATCCTCTCCGGGACAGCGCGCTCACGGCCTGTCCCCGGAGAGGGCGCGCGCCGGTCCGGCTCTGTCCCTGAAGCGGCCTCGGGTGTCGGCCGAACACATCTGATCATGATGGGCGTGTCGTTCGCGGCCCCGAACGATGACTCGGATCCGGGCCGGAGCACTGACGGAACCCTCTCCGCTCCCGGCGGGGCACCCTGCGGCGGCCGGCCCTGAGCTCCTTCCCGCCACGATGGCCGCAAGGCGACGTCGGGCACCCTCAGCCCGGCACGAGCGGTGGCTTCAGCATCGGCGGGCAGCATGGTCGTCCGGGAAAGGACCGCATCCATACGGCCCGCAGAGCGCGACCATGCCCGCCCGTGAAAGCCCTCACCGAAGCCACCGCCCCACCAGGGGAGACACCGCGGAACCCCGACCATGCCCGCCCGTGAAAGCCCTCACCGGAGCGATTCGTAGCGTGCCGCGGAGAAGCCCCACGGGACGGGTCAGCGGGAGCGGCGGCGGCCGTACAGCAGCCAGGCGGCGGCGCCGAGCAGGACCACGCCGGCCGCGGCGAGCGCGTAGGGGAGCGGGAGGCCGGACCCGGCGGCGGAGCCGTCGGCGGCGGGCCGTACGGCCTGAGGCTCCCGGGCGGCGGGCTCCCGCGGCGCCGGGGGCGCGGCGTGGACGGCCGGGTCGGGGGCCGGCTCGGGGACGGGGTCGACCAGGTGGCCGACCGGGGCGACCTTGCCGCGGGCGGCGAAACCCCAGTCGAGCAGGTCGGCGATGTCCTCCCACATGTAGCCGTCGTGCCGCATGATCGCCACGATGACCGTGTGGCCGTTCCGTTTGGCGGCGCCGACGAAGCTGGCCAGGGCCTTGGACGTCCAGCCGTTCTTGACGCCGATCATGCCCTTGTACCGCCAGAGCAGTTTGTTGTGGTTGCCGATCTCGTAGTAGCCCTTGGGCGCCGGGAACTTGTCGGTCTTGAGGCTGACGTACCGCCGGAAGTCGGGGTCGGCGAGACCGGCGCGGGCGATCAGCGCCAGGTCGTAGGCCGAGCTGCTCTGGCCGGGCTTGTCGAGGCCGTTCGGCGTCTTGGCGACCGTGTCGAACGCCTGCAGCCGCCGGGCCTCGGCGTTCATGTCCGCGAGGGTCTTCTCCAGGCCGCCGTTGGCCTCGGCGAGCGCCAGCGCGGCGTCGTTGCCGGAGACGAGCAGCAGGGCCTTGAACAGGTCCTCGACGGTGTAGAGGGGCTTGGTCACCAGGCCGACCGCGCTGCCCTCGACGTTGACGGCGTTCCTGCTCGGCCTGACCTTCTTCGTCTTGTCGAGCTTCGGGATGAGCGTCAGCGCGGTCAGCGCCTTGAGCGTGCTCGCGGGCAGGTAGCGGCCGTGCGGATTCTTGGCGGCGAGCACCTCGCCGGTGTCGGCGTCCGCGATCACGTAGGATTTCGCCGCCGTCCTGGGCGGGGCCTTCACCCCGGCGGGGACGATGATGCCGCGCCCGCCGAGCAGGGGGCCGCCGACGGGTTCGCGCGCGGGGGCGGCCTGCGTCGGCACGGGCGCCGGGGCGGTGGGTGCGGCGGTGGGTGCCGGGGCGGGCGCCGGGCCGCCCGCCGTGGCCGGCAGCGCCTGCGCGGGCGCGCCCAGGAAGAGGGTCACCGTGAGCAGCACTCCGGCAGGTACGACATGTTTCATCCCCATAGTGATCACAGGGTAGCTTTGTGATGATTCGCCTGCGTTCGGCATGCGTGGGCTCATCCCCGCGCCCGGACGGCGCCACGCCGAGGAACACGGACACCATGCAAATGTCGCGAAAGATCGCCGGATTTCTACTGGCCCTTGCCGCTTTCATGATCTTCGAGTGGATCAACCTTGGCTTCAACCTGGCGGACGGCCACGAGACGTCCTTCTACGTGGTCCACGGGATCCTGATCGCGGTCAACCTCGTGCTCGCGCTCGTGCTGGGTGTGATCGGGCTGCGGGGTCTGCGCGGGGCCCCGCGCGACGGGCTAGGCGGCCGGACCGAGCGCCCGTAGGGTCCGCCGGTGCAGCTCGGCGGCCTCCTGCTCGGAGTCGCCGATGCTGGTGAAGCCGAGCTTGCCGAACTCGGGGACGGCGCCGAGCAGGTGCAGCACGTTCCCGGTGCGGGTCGCGCGGTCGAAGCCGAGCCCCTGGGCGCGGAGCAGGTCCACGACCTCGCCGGGCCGGCGGCCCCGCAGCCGGGCGGCGGCGCAGTTGTCGGTGGCGACGTAGTACTTGGGCTGGTCCCCGCACATCAGCAGGCCCGTCGCGGGGTCGTAGACGGCGCCCGTGGTCAGCAGCGCGGCGCCGAAGGGGTGGGTGGTGCCGCCGATGCGCAGGTTGATCTCGCACAGCAGCGTCCGGTAGCCGCCGTCGGTCTTGACGGCGAAGAAGTCCATGCCGAACAGGCCCACCACGCCCCGGGCGGCCAGCACCGCGGCGATCCGCTCGGCGCACTCGCCGATCTGGGCGCGGTACTCCTGGCTGGCGGGGAAGGAGCAGCCCTGGTACACGTCGCCGTTCGGCCCGCCCAGGACCTGCTCGTGCGTGGCGACCACGTCGTAGGCCCCGCCGGGCGTGATCCTGGCCAGCGCGCTGGGGGAGCGCAGCGGCCGGTCCTCCAGGAACTCCTCGATCACCGCCCCCCGTTCGGCGATCTTCTCGGCGAAGGTCGCCCAGGTCTCCTCGGCGGCGGAGAAGCTCGTACGGCAGGCGGTCAGGCGCGGGTCGTCCTTGACCACGATGGCGTTGCCCAGCCCGGAGTAGCTGTTGTTGAGCTTGACCATCAGCCTGCCGCCGCGGTTCAGCGCGCGGGCCGCGTGCTCCACCTCGGTCAGCGACCGCAGGTCGGTGAAGCCGGGGACGAGCGGGACCCCGGCCTCCTCGCCGACCATCCGCCCGCCGCTCTTGGAGCCCAGGTGGGCCAGGGCGGTGGCCGGGCCGTAGATCGGCAGCCTGAGCAGCGCGGAGAGACGTTCCTCGGCCTCGC
This sequence comes from Planomonospora alba, assembly GCF_039534085.1. Classification (NCBI taxonomy): domain Bacteria; kingdom Bacillati; phylum Actinomycetota; class Actinomycetes; order Streptosporangiales; family Streptosporangiaceae; genus Planomonospora; species Planomonospora alba. Next base: position 52,880 of record NZ_BAAAUT010000020.1, on the reverse strand, counting down.
TGACCACGAAGGGCACCATCCAGGAGTCCTCAGGGTCGGCCAGCGCGCGGCGGACCCGGTCGACCATCCCGGGCCGCGCCAGGAGCTTGTCGGTGAGCGGCAGGGGGCGGGCATCGTCCAAGGTGATCATTTCGAGCCGCTCCCGGGCCTCGTCCGGGTCGTCGAGGAAACCCAGGTAGTAGTCCACGATGGCGGGGTCCACCGGGACCGAGCTCAGGTAGACGACCTTCACACCGGGCCGCTTCAGGGTGAACAGCAGGAAGAGCAGGCGCTCCTCGTAGCAGCGCGCACCGGTGATCTTGCGCAGCTCGTCCTGGGGGAGTGAGAGCGAGGGGATGACCACCAGGGTTCCCTCGTTCGGTTCGAAGATGCTCAATTTGGAGTGCTTCTCCCCAAATGGGATATTAGTGATCATAAGCGGAGTGAACCACGCATTCTTTCGCCTTGCATCAGTCCGCCGGGTTCGATGAGCGGTACTTCGGGGTCACGTAAGTTGCCAGGTCGGGCGATGTTTCAATCGCGCCGGGACCGCTCCGGACGCCGGTGCCGATCGGGGACCGCCCGTACGGACTACCCTTCCCTGGTCATTCCTGATCATTCGTCATGGTTCATAGGGGTCAGGAGGGACAGGAGAAGGGTATGGGGCGACAAAACATTTGGCGGGGATGTCGACGCGGGGCCGCGCGGGAGGGATAAAGTCGTTCTCATCGTCAGCGCGGCGGCGGCCTCACTCCGGCACGCCGATGCGACGCCGGCGGTTCGTCGCCCGCGCCGGTACGGCCCGTGACATCCACCAGGCCCGTCCGCGCGGCGATCGCTTTTCGAAGGCCGCCCATGGATCAGGCGATTCTGGGCAGTGGCACGTGCGTCGACGATTCGGACCGCTGGCGCGGATGGGACGGTGAACCAATGCGAGGGCGTAATCTTCGGGGGGAACTCGACGCGTTCCTCGCCGAGCGCGAAGCCGCGATGATCGGCTTCCGCCGCGACCTCCACATGAACCCCGAGCTGGCGTTCGCCGAGTACCGCACGACCCAGCGCATCGCGGAGCGGCTGACCGAGGCGGGCCTGCTCCCGTCGGTGCTCCCCCGCGGCACGGGCCTGATCTGCGACATCGGCAGCGGCGACGGGCCCACCGTGGCGCTGCGGGCCGACATCGACGCGCTGCCCGTGCCCGACGAGAAGGACGTGCCCTACAGCTCGACCGTCCCCGGCGTCTGCCACGCCTGCGGCCACGACGTGCACACCACGATCCTGCTCGGCGCCGGGCTCTTCCTCGCCCGGCAGGCGGAGGCCGGGCTGCTGCCCGGCCGGGTCCGGCTGCTCTTCCAGCCCGCCGAGGAGCTTCCCGGCGGGGCGATGGAGGTGCTGGCCGCGGGCGGCCTGAGCGGTGTGGACCGCATCTTCGGCCTGCACTGCGACCCCAAGGTGGACGTCGGCAAGGTCGGCCTCAAGACCGGGCCGATCACCTCCGCCTGCGACCGGGTCAACGTCCGGGTCTGCGGCCCCGGCGGGCACACCGCCCGGCCGCACCTGACCGCCGACCTCGTCTTCGCGCTCGCCAAGATCCTCACCGAGCTGCCCGCCGCGCTCTCCCGCCGGGTCGACCCGCGCTCGTCGCTCAGCCTGGTCTGGGGCCGGGTCGAGGCCGGCTCGGTGGCCAACGCGATCCCGGACGAGGGCATCGCCGAGGGCACCATGCGCTGCCTGGACGAGGAGGCGTGGCACGCGGCGCCCGACGTGATCAAGTCGCTGCTGGAGTCGGTCGCCGGCGCCTACGGCGTCGAGGCGCACCTCGACTACGTGCGCGGCGTGCCGCCGGTGGTCAACGAGGAGGACAGCGTGCAGATGCTGGCCGAGGCGGCCGAGAGCATGCTCGGTGAGGGCGCCTCGGTGCCCACCCAGCAGAGCCTGGGCGGCGAGGACTTCGGCTGGTACCTCGAGTCCGTCCCCGGCGCGTTCGCCCGCCTGGGCACCCGCACGCCGGGCGCGGCGAACGCCGGAGACATCCACCAGGGCACCTTCGACGTCGACGAGAGCTGCATCGGGGTCGGCGTGCGGTTCATGGTGGGGGCCGCGCTGACCGCCCTGTGGGAGGAGCGGCAGCCCGCCGTCGACGAGTCGCTCGTCGTGGTGAACGCCGAGGGCTGACCTCCGCCGCGCGGGACGCGGGCCAAATCTCCGCAAAGGATCCTTGGCCCGGCGGCGCGGTCGGCGGTACGGTGGCCCCCGCCACGACGTGACCTGCGCGGTCACGCTGTGTGGCCGGGGGTGGACGGCGGCGTACGGACCCTCCGGGAGCGGCGGCACGGCGGGCGGTCCGTGAGGTGATCGTTACGGCACGGGATGCTACCGGTGGGTAGATTCGCTCCGCTTTGTGTGTCACAAGGTGGCTTGAGCTGGGTAACGGACCTGTTGCGGACCTGTGCGCCGGTTTGGTCCGTGCTCAGCGAACAACTATCTTCCGTGCAGAGTTGCCGTGCGTCTCTTCGCGCGTGCACTGGACGCGAAGGGAGTCCATCTTGCTTCAGAAGCGATTCGGCAAGCTGGCCGCTACCACGATTGCGGGCAGCATGCTCATGGCCGCCGCCGCGTGCGGCGGAGGCGATGAGACCGCCACCACGGCCTCGCCGGGAGCGACGGGGACCTCGGCCCCGGCCGCCTCCGACCTCAAGGTCGGCCTCGCCTACGACATCGGCGGCCGCGGCGACCAGTCGTTCAACGACGCCGCCGCCGCGGGTCTCGACAAGGCCAAGACGGAGCTCGGCGTCGGCCAGACCAAGGAGCTCGAAGCCGGCAGCGGCGAGACCGAGGCGGCCAAGGAGGAGCGGCTCCGCCTGCTCGCCCAGGGCGGCTTCAACACGATCATCGCGGTCGGCTTCGCCTACTCCGGCCCGGTGAAGAAGGTCGCCGCCGAGTTCCCCGACGTCAAGTTCGCCATCGTCGACGACGAGGCGGCCACCGGCGCCAACATCACCAACCTGGTCTTCGCCGAGCACGAGGGCTCCTTCCTCGTCGGCGCCGCCGCGGCGCTGAAGTCGGAGAAGAACCACGTCGGCTTCGTCGGCGGCGTCGAGGTCCCGCTGATCAAGAAGTTCGAGGCGGGCTTCGCCGCGGGCGCCAAGGCCGTCAAGTCCGACATCAAGGTCGACGTCAAGTACCTGTCGCAGCCGCCGGACTTCAGCGGCTTCACCGACCCGGCCAAGGGCAAGACCGCGGCCGAGGGCATGTTCGACGCGGGCGCCGACGTGGTCTACCACGCCGCGGGCGGCTCCGGCGGCGGCGTGTTCGAGGCGGCCAAGGCCGCCAACGGCAAGGCGATCGGCGTCGACTCCGACCAGGCCCTGACCGCCGCGCCGGAGGTGCGGGACGTCATCATGACCTCCATGGTCAAGAAGGTCGACGTCGCGGTCCTCGACTTCCTGAAGAACGTCGCGAACGGCTCGGTCAAGAGCGGCCCGGTGGTCTACGACCTCAAGGCCGGCGGCGTCGACTACTCCACCACCGGTGGCCACGTCGACGACATCAAGTCCAAGCTCGACGAGTACAAGCAGAAGATCATCTCCGGCGAGATCACGGTGCCGGACAAGGTCTCCTGACCTGGTATCAATGAAGGGCCCGGCGGACTGATCCCCGGGCCCTTCGCACGGGTTTTCCCACCTCATCACATCATCGTGGCCATCCGATGGAGGAGGCCGTCATCAGCACCTCGACACCGGCCGTCGAGCTCGAGGGGATCACCAAGCGGTTCCCCGGCGTCGTGGCCAACCGCGACATTTCCATGACCGTGCAGCAGGGGCACGTGCACGCCATCGTCGGTGAGAACGGCGCGGGCAAGTCCACCCTCATGAAGATCCTGTACGGTATGCAGCGCCCCGACGAGGGCGAGATCCGGGTGAACGGCAGGCCCGCCGCCTTCAAGTCACCCTCGGACGCCATCGCCTCGGGCATCGGCATGGTCCACCAGCACTTCATGCTGGCCGACAACCTCACCGTGCTGGAGAACGTGGTCCTCGGCAGCGAGCCGCGCAAGGGCGGCCTCGCCCTCGACTTCGGCTCCGCCCGCAGGCGGATCAGGGAGATCTCCGCCACCTACGGCCTGGGCGTCGACCCCGACGCGCTGGTCGAGGACCTGGGCGTCGGCGCCCGGCAGCGGGTGGAGATCCTCAAGGTCCTCTACCGCGGCGCGCGCATCCTGATCCTGGACGAGCCCACCGCGGTGCTCGTGCCGCAGGAGGTGGACGAGCTCTTCGGCAACCTGCGCGAGCTGGTCAGCGAGGGCCTGACCATCATCTTCATCTCCCACAAGCTGGACGAGGTGCTCTCGGTCGCCGACGCGATCACCGTCATCCGGCGCGGCACCACCGTGGCGAGCGTCGATCCCCGGGACGTGACCGCCCGGCAGCTGGCCGAGCTCATGGTCGGCAGCGAGCTGCCCAGCCCGGAGACCCGCGAGTCCACCGTCACCGACGTGGTCGCCCTCTCGGTGCGGGACCTGACGGTGCACTCCGCCGACAGGCGCGCGCTGGTGGACGCCGTCAGCTTCGACATCCGCAAGGGCGAGGTGCTGGGCATCGCCGGCGTCGAGGGCAACGGCCAGGCCGAGCTCGTCGAGGCCATCATGGGCATGCGCCACGCCGAGGGGGAGATCCGGCTCGGTGAGGAGGACATCTCCTCCTGGTCCACGCTGCGCCGCCGTGAGGCCGGCATCGGCTACATCCCCGAGGACCGGCACCGGCACGGCCTGCTGCTGGAGGCCCCGCTCTGGGAGAACCGCATCCTCGGCCACCAGACCCGCCGGCCCAACGCCAAGGGCCCGTGGATCGACCGGGCCGGAGCGCGCGCCGACACCCGGCGCATCGTGGAGGCATACGACGTCCGCACGCCCGGCATCGACGTGGACGCCGCGGCGCTGTCCGGCGGCAACCAGCAGAAGCTGATCGTCGGCCGGGAGATGAGCGGCGACCCGGTCTTCCTCATCGCCTCGCACCCGACCCGCGGCGTGGACGTCGGCGCCCAGGCCGCGATCTGGGACCACCTGCGCGCCGCGCGCGCGGCGGGCCTGGCCGTCCTGCTGATCTCGGCCGACCTGGACGAGCTCATCGGCCTGTCCGACACGCTGAAGGTCATCCTGCGCGGGCGCATCGTCGCCGACGTCGACCCGCAGCACGTGACGCCCGAGCAGCTGGGCTCGGCCATGACGGGAGCGGGGGAGGCGGCATGAACGCCCGCACGGTCCGCACCGGATCCGGAGTCATCTCATGAAATCCGCTGAGTCGAGCTTCGCCGACCGCCTGCTCGGACGGGTACGGCTGAGCGGCCTGCTCTCCGTCGTGGCGCCGGTCCTGGCGATCGTCTTCGCTGCCCTGATCACCTCGGTCGTCCTGCTCGCCACCGACGCCCCGCCGCTGGAGACGCTGGGCGTCATGGCCGAGTACGGCGCGCAGCCGCGGTCGATCGCGCTGACCCTGAACTACGCGACGACCTACTACCTGGCCGCGATCGCGGTGGCGATCGGGTTCCGGATGAACCTGTTCAACATCGGTGTCGACGGCCAGTACCGCCTCGCGGCGCTCACCGCCGCGGCCGTGGGCGGCGCGGTCGCGCTGCCCGCCCCGCTGCACGTCGCCCTGATCGTCTTCGTGGCGATGCTCGTCGGCGCCGGCTGGGCCTCGATCGCCGCCCTGCTGAAGGTCAAGCGCGGCGTCAGCGAGGTCATCTCCACGATCATGCTGAACGCCATCGCCACCAACCTCGGTGCCTGGCTGCTCAACAAGGAGCGGTGGGCGGTGGAGGTCGCGGGCAGCAACAACATCGGGACCAAGCCGATCCCCGAGTCCGGGCGGGTGCCCGGCATGGCGCTCGTCCCCGGCACCGAGTACCCGGTCTTCGGCCTGATCATCCTCGCGATCGTCGTGGGCGTGCTCTACCACGTGCTGCTCAACCGGACCCGCTTCGGCTTCGACCTGCGGGCCACCGGGCGGTCGGAGACGGCGGCCGTGGCCAGCGGCGTCAACGTCAAGAAGATGATCATGGCGACGATGCTCCTGTCCGGCGCGGCGGCGGGCCTGATCGGCATGCCGCAGCTGCTGGGCGCCTCCTACTCCTACAGCCTGGACTTCCCCACGGGGCTGGGCTTCACCGGCATCGCGATCGCGCTGCTGGGCCGGAACCACCCCGTGGGCATCGCGTTCGGCGCCCTCCTGTGGGCCTTCCTGGACACCTCGGCGAGCATCCTCCAGCTCCACGAGATCGCCCCGGAGATCGTCCAGATCATGCAGGGCACCATCGTGCTCTCCGTCATCGTCGCCTACGAGCTGGTGCACCGCTACCAGATCACGGCCGAGCAGCGCCGGGTGGGCAAGGAACTGGCGAGCAAGACCCCGCCGCAGGCTGAAGGAGCGTCGGCATGACCGAGGAGAGGGACACCACCGCCGAGATGCGGGTGGAGCAGGTCGAGCGGGTCCCCTCGAGGTTCCGCTTCACCTGGAAGCACCTCCTGCTCGCCCTCGGCGCGCTGGTCCTGCTGCTGTCGTTCGTCCGGTCCGTCACCGGGGCCGTCGACCTCACCTCGGCGGGCGCGGTCAACGCGGCCATCGCGCTGGCCGTGCCGATCGGCCTGGCCGGTCTGGGCGGCCTGTGGTCCGAGCGGGCCGGCGTGGTCAACATCGGCCTGGAGGGCATGCTGATCCTCGGCACCTGGGGCGGCGCCTGGGGCGCCATCCAGTTCGGCAACCCGTGGGCGGGTGTCGTCATCGGCGCGCTCGCCGGTGCGCTGGGCGGCCTGCTGCACGCGGCGGCGACCGTGACCTTCGGGGTGGACCACATCATCTCCGGTGTCGCGATCACCATTCTCAGCACAGGCATCACCCAGTTCCTGTCCAAGGTGACCTTCGCCGAGATGCCCGGCGGCGGCGACTCGCAGTCGCCCCCGGTGCCCAAGCCGGGCGTGGTCAGCGTGCCGGGCGTCGGCGACGCGCTGGCCTCGCTGGAGGCCAGGCAGTGGTTCCTGGTCTCCGACCTGGCCGGGATCGTGCGAGGTCTGACCGTCAACGTCTCGCTGCTGACCATCGTGGCGGTCCTGCTGGTCCCGCTGACGTTCTACGTGCTCTGGCGCACGGCCTTCGGCCTGCGGCTGCGCGCCTGCGGCGAGCGGCCGGTCGCCGCGGAGTCGCTCGGCGTCAACGTCTACACCTACAAGTACGTCGCGGTGGTCATCTCCGGTGTGCTCGCGGGCGTGGGCGGCGCGTTCCTGTCGCTGGTGGCCTCCAGCGCCTACCGCGAGGGCCAGACCGGCGGCCGCGGCTTCATCGGCCTGGCCGCCATGATCTTCGGCAACTGGCGGCCGGGCGGTCTGGCGGCCGGCTCGCTGCTGTTCGGCTACACCGACGCCCTCCAGCTCCGCCGGGGCGGGGAGTCGGTCCACGCGCTGCTGCTGCTGGTGGCGGTCCTGCTCGCCGGGGTCGCGGTCTACCAGCTCGTCAAGCAGAGCCGTACCCAGGCCGCGGTGTTCACCGGAGCCGCCGCGGTCATCGTGCTCGTGCTGTTCACGCTGACCGACAGCATCCCGGCGCAGTTCACCTCGGTCACCCCCCACATCACCACGCTGCTGGTGCTCTCGCTGGCGGCGCAGCGGCTCCGGCCGCCCGCGGCCGACGGCGTGCCGTACCGGAAGGGACAGGCGAAATGACCACTCCGATCGACTGGGCGGCGCTCAAGGCCGAGGCCGTGCGGATCATGGGCAACGCCTACGTCCCGTACTCCCGGTTCCCGGTGGGCGCGGCCGCCCTGGTGGACGACGGGAGGATCGTGTCCGGCTGCAACGTGGAGAACGCCTCCTACGGCGTCGGGCTCTGCGCGGAGTGCGGCCTGGTCTCCGCGCTCCAGGCGAGCGGCGGCGGCCGCCTGGTCGCCTTCACCTGCGTGGACGGGCACGGAGAGGTGCTCATGCCGTGCGGGCGCTGCCGCCAGTTGCTGTTCGAGTTCGGCGGTACCGACCTGCTGGTCGAGACCGTCGACGGGCCCAAGCCGATGGCGGAGATCCTGCCGTACGCCTTCGGGCCCGACGACCTGGGCCGGGGGGCCTGACCATGGACGCCATCGACGTCATCGTCACCAAGAGGGACGGCCGGGAGCTGTCCACCGAGCAGATCGACTGGGTGATCGACGCCTACACCAAGGGCGTCGTGGCCGACGAGCAGATGTCCGCCCTCGCGATGGCCGTCCTGCTCAACGGCATGACGCGGCGGGAGATCGCCGAGTGGACCCAGGCCATGATCCGTTCCGGGAACCGGATGGACTGGTCATCGCTGCCGGGCCGTACCACCGACAAGCACTCCACCGGCGGCGTCGGCGACAAGATCACGTTGCCGCTGGCCCCGCTGGTCGCCGCGTGCGGCGGCTACGTCCCGCAGCTGTCCGGCCGCGGCCTCGGCCACACCGGCGGCACGCTGGACAAGCTGGAGTCCATCCCCGGCTGGCGGGCCTCGCTGTCCAACGCGGAGATGCTCGGCGTGCTGCGCGAGGCCGGGGCCGTCATCTGCGCGGCGGGCGAGGGACTCGCCCCGGCGGACAAGAAGCTCTACGCGCTGCGCGACGTGACCGGCACCGTCGAGGCGATCCCGCTGATCGCCTCCTCGATCATGTCCAAGAAGATCGCGGAGGGTACCGGCGCGCTGGTGCTGGACGTCAAGGTCGGCTCGGGCGCGTTCATGAAGACCGTGGACCGCGCCCGGGAGCTCGCCACCACCATGGTCGAGCTGGGCACCGACGCGGGGGTGAACACCGTGGCCCTGCTGACGGCGATGGACCGGCCGCTGGGCCGCACGGTGGGCAACGCGCTGGAGGTCGCCGAGTCCGTCGAGGTGCTCGCCGGCGGCGGCCCCGAGGACGTGGTCGAGCTGACCGTACGGCTGGCGCGCGAGATGCTCTCGGCGGCGGGCCTCGACGGCGGCAAGGACCCCGCCGACGCGCTGAAGGACGGCTCGGCGATGGACGCCTGGCGCCGGATGATCAGCGCCCAGGGCGGCGACCCGGACGCGGCCCTGCCGACGGCCGCGGAGACGATGGACGTCGTCGCGCCCGCCTCCGGCGTGCTGACCAGGCTCGACGCCTACGGCGTGGGCCTGGCCGCCTGGCGGCTCGGCGCGGGCCGGGAGCGCAAGGAGGACCCGGTCTCCTTCGGCGCGGGCATCACGCTGCACGCCCGCCCGGGCGAGGAGGTCCGCGAGGGGCAGCCGCTGATGACCCTGCACGCCGACGACGCCTCCCGCTTCGAGCGGGCGCTCGCCGCGCTGGACGGCGCCTACGCGATCGGCGGGGCCGGTGAGGTCGACCTGCTCCCGCTGGTGATCGACCGCATCAGGGCCTGAGGCGCCGCCACGCGGACCGGGTGCCGCACGGCCCGTGCAGGAGGTCCAGCCCCAGGGGGTGAGCCGGTGCCGGACGCTGTCGCCGCACCGCTCGCTCGCCACCAGCCCGGCCTCGCGCAGCAGCGAGGCGTGCTCGCTCGCCGAGGCCATGGAGATGCCGAGGGCCCGCGCGATCTCGCCGGTCGTGCGGCTCCGGTCGCCCAGCGCCCGCAGCACCAGCGCGCGGGTGCGGCCGAACGGCTCAAGCCCCTGAACGGGAGACGGCCGCCGGGGCTCCGGCCGCGGCGGCCGTCTCCGCACGGGCGGGGCCGAAGACCGAGGCGACGACGGCCCGGTGGACGGGCAGGGCGGCGGCGTGCCGGGCGCGGCCCTCGTCGGTGACGCCGACGAAGACGCCGCGCCGGTCGGCCTCGCACATGCACCGCCTGACCAGGCCCGCCCGCTCCAGGCGGGCGATCAGCCGCGAGCACGCGCTCTGGCTCAGGTGGACGGCATCGGCGATCTCCTGGACCCGGTATCGGGGCCGGCCGCCCTCGACCATGCGCTCCAGGACCTCGAACTCGCTCATGCCGACGCCGTGTCTCTCGGAGAGCTCGCGCTCCAGCGCGCAGGCGGCCCTGGCGTGCAGGGCCAGCACCTCGCGCCAGGCGCGGACGGCGGACTCCTCGCTCATGCGCGCACCCTATCATGCATGAACATCAAATGTATAGGAATTAAATTCCGTTGCATTACATGCGCATGCATGTATTGTTGCCTTCCATGACTCCCTCTTCCACCGAAGGACGCTGGGACGCGCGCCTGTGGGCCGCCCTGGGCGTCCTGTGCACCGTCGTGTTCCTCGACGCGCTCGACGTCTCCATGGTGGGCGTCGCGCTCCCGTCCATCCAGGCCGACCTCGGCCTGTCCACCTCCTCGCTGCAGTGGGTGGTCAGCGGTTACGTGCTCGGGTACGGAGGCCTGCTCCTGCTCGGGGGGCGCACCGCCGACCTGCTCGGGCGGCGCCGGGTCTTCCTGGTGGCCCTGGCGGTCTTCGCCGTGGCCTCGCTCCTCGGCGGCCTGGTCAGCGACGGCGCCCTGCTGATCGCGGCCCGGTTCGTCAAGGGCATCAGCGCCGCCTTCACCGCGCCGGCCGCGCTGTCGATCATCACCACGACCTTCGCCGAGGGCCCGGCCCGCAATCGGGCCCTCAGCATCTTCACCGCCTCCGGGGCCAGCGGCTTCTCCCTCGGCCTGGTCATCTCCGGGCTCCTGACCGGTCTCGGCTGGCGATGGACCTTCCTCATGCCGGTCCCCGTCGCGCTCCTCGCCCTGGCCGCCGCCCTGCGGTTCCTGCCCCGGCAGCAGGAGGAGCGGGCCGAGGGCGGCCACGACCTCGTCGGCGCCGCGACGATCACCGGCTCGATGCTGCTGCTGGTCTTCGCCGTGGTGGAGGCCCCCGAGGCAGGCTGGGGCTCGCTGCGGACCGTCGGCTCGCTGCTGGCCGCCGCCGCCCTGCTGGCCGCGTTCGTGGTGACCGAGCGGAGGGTCCGCCACCCCCTGGTGCGGCTCGGCATCCTGCGCTCCGGCCCCATCGTCCGGGCCAACCTCGGGCTGGTGATCCTGTTCGGCTCCTACGTCGGCTTCCAGTTCGTCGCCATGCAGTACTTCCAGAACTTCCTGCACTGGTCCGCCCTGGAGACGGCGCTGGCCTTCCTGCCCGCCGGCCTGCTGGTGGCGGTCACCTCGACGAAGATGGGCGGCCTGGCCGACCGGTACGGCACCGCCCGGCTGATCGCGGTCGGCGCGGCCGCGCTGGCCGCCGGCTACGCGTTCTTCCTCCGCATCGACGAGGCCCCCGACCTGGCCACGCTGGTCGTCCCCGGCATGGTCCTGCTGGGCATCGCCTTCGCCCTGTCCTTCCCCTCGCTCAACATCCAGGCCACCAACGGCGTGGCCGACGACGAGCAGGGCCTGGCCTCCGGTCTGCTCAACACCTCAGGCCAGGTCGGCGGCGCCGTCGTGCTGGCGGTCGTGACGGCCGTGCTGACCTCCGGCACGGGAGCCGATCCGCTCGACGGGTTCCGCGCCGCGATCGCGGTCTCCGGCGCCCTCGCCCTGGCCGGCCTCGTCATCGCCCTGACCGGACTGCGCGGAGCCCGTACGGCCGTCGCGGTACGGGACGACGCCGCGCTGCAGGCCCCGGAGCCGGCGTAGTCGGGGCGGCCCGCGAGGGCTCCGGGGAACGGGGGGAACGGCACGGGGACGCGCTCCCGCGGGAAGGACAGGGGCTCCGCGGGAGGCGCGGACCTTTGCCGGACGGGACGGCCGCGGGCGGTGAACCCGCCCGGGTTCCGGGGCATCTAAAGCGCAGGAGGCTCACATGAACAGCTCTCGCGCCGTGCTCGCGGCCATTCCCCTCGTCCTGCTGCTGGCCGGCTGCGGAGGCGCGGCCACGGAGGCGGAACCCTCGGGGCCCCCGGGATCCGCGGCGGCCTCGGGGGCCGGCGGCTCGCCGGGCGCCGCGGCGGACCCGTCCGGGGCCCCCGCCGGGACCCCGGACGCGACCCGGCCGGGCCGGCCGCCCGCGCAGGGCACGCCGGGACAGCAGGACCCCACCTCGCCGACCGGGCTGAAGGCGCCGACGGGCACCGAGCCGGTCGAGGTGAAGCGGAACCCCGACGAGCCGCCGCTGGTCACCGGGGTGCGCTTCGCTGAACACCCGGGGTTCGACCGGGTGGTGATCGACTTCGCCGGCACCCTGCCGGGGTACACCGTGGACTGGGTGCCCGCGCTGGTCCAGGACGGGTCGGGCGACCCGATCGACGTCGAGGGCGGAGCCTATCTGCAGGTGACGCTGACCCCGGCCAACGCGCACACCGAGGCGGGGGAGCCGACCCTGAAGGGCGGCCCGGTCTTCCAGGCCGGGCTGGGCAACGTGCGCAGCGTCGTGAAGACCGGCGACTTCGAGGCCGTGGTGGGCGTGGGCGTCGTGCTGGAGCGCAAGGCGGCCTTCCGGGTCATCGAGCAGAAGCGGCCCGACCGCCTGGTCGTGGACGTCGCGCACTGAGCCGCCGCCGGTCCGCCGGCATGCCCGCGCGTCCCGCACGCCGTACCGGTGGGAAAATGGACAGATGGTGAGGAGAATCGAGAACGCGACGCGGATCCCGGTGCCGGGCGGGAAGATCATCGACGAGTACGTCGGCCGGGTCAACAGCGGCGACACGGGGATCTCGATCGCGCACATGAAGGCTCCCGCGGGGTGGGACGAGCCCGCCCAGACGCCGGAGTTCACCGAGTACACGCTCGTGCTCTCCGGCACGGTCGTCGTCGAGCACGCGGAGGGCACCACCGAGGTGCACGCCGGCCAGGCGATCGCGTGCGAGCCGGGGGAGAAGGTCCGCTACAGCTGCGGCCCCGAGGGAGCCGAGTACGTCGCGGTCTGCGTGCCCGCCTTCTCTCCGGAGACGGCGCGCCGCGACGAGTAGCCGCGGGACTTCCGGCGATCTCCGGGAGCCCGCTGACCTGCTACCGGACAGTAGGATGACGAGATGAGCCAGCTACCCACCCTTGAGCAGATCCGCCAGGCTCCGAAGGTCTTGCTCCACGATCATCTCGACGGTGGTCTGCGGCCCGAGACCATCGTCGACCTGGCCCGCGAGACCGGCTACGACCGGCTGCCCACGACCGACCCCGGCGAGCTGCGCACCTGGTTCCGCCAGGCCGCCGACTCCGGCTCGCTCGAGCGCTACCTGGAGACCTTCGACCACACGGTCGGGGTCATGCAGACGCGCGAGGCGCTGGTCCGGGTCGCCGCCGAGTGCGCGGAGGACCTGGCCGCCGACGGCGTGGTGTACGCCGAGGTGCGCTACGCGCCCGAGCAGCACACCGAGCGGGGCCTGAGCCTGGAGGAGGTCATCGAGGCGGTCCTGGAGGGGTTCAGGATCGGCTCGGAGGGCCGGGGGATCCGGGTGGGCACGCTGCTCACCGCGATGCGCCACCAGGCCAGGTCCATGGAGATCGCCGAGCTCGCGGTCCGCTACCGCGACGTCGGCGTGGCCGGGTTCGACATCGCCGGGGCCGAGGCGGGCTACCCGCCCACCCGGCACCTCGACGCCTTCGAGTACCTCCAGCGGGAGAACGCCCACTTCACCATCCACGCCGGCGAGGCGTTCGGGCTGCCCTCGATCTGGCAGGCGATCCAGTGGTGCGGCGCCGACCGGCTCGGCCACGGCGTGCGGATCATCGACGACATCGCGGTGCCGGGCGACGGCGAGCCCAAGCTCGGCCGGCTGGCGGCCTACGTCCGCGACAAGCGCATCCCGCTGGAGATGTGCCCGACCTCCAACCTGCAGACCGGGGCCGCGCCCTCCATCGCCGAGCACCCGATCGGCCTGCTCCGCCGGCTGAACTTCCGGGTGACGGTCAACACCGACAACCGGCTGATGAGCGGGACCTCCGTCTCGGAGGAGTTCGCCAAGCTGGTGGGGGCCTTCGGCTACGACTGGGACGACCTGCAGTGGTTCACGGTCAACGCCATGAAGTCGGCGTTCCTCCCCTTCGACGACCGGCTGGCGCTCATCAACGGGGTCATCAAGCCCGGCTTCGCGCGGCTCAAGTGGCGGGCGTGAGCGGATCGGCGCGGGTGGGACGGGGACGATGAGACAGGTGTTCCGATCGAAGACCGCGCTGGTCCTGGGCTGGGTGTGGATGGCGTTCGCCGCCCTCAACGCGGTCGACCTGGCCGTGCGCTACAGCGGGCCGCCCTCGATGGCGGCCGCGGCGGTCCTGGGGGTGCTGACGGCCCTGGTCTTCGTCACCTGCCTGCGGCCGGCGGTCGTCCTGGACGCCGAGCGCCTGCTGGTCCGCAACCCCCTGCGGAACGTCTCCGTGCCGTGGGAGGCGGTGGACGACGTCGCGGTCTCGCACGCCATCACGATCACCTCCGGCGGCGACCGGGTCCGCTGCTGGACCCCGCAGACCACGGCGCGGGAGCGGGCGGTGGCGCTGCGGCGCGGCTCCTCCTCCGCGGGAGGGCGCCTGGCCACCGCGCCCGCCCGCAGCAGGGGGGAGCAGGCGGCGGCCGAGGCGCTGGCCGGCCGGACCCACGCCGACTGGGCGGCCGAGCAGATCCGGGAGCGCGCCGGGGCCGCCCGGCGCAAGAGCGCGGACGGCGGGCCCGCGGCTCCGGGGGGCACGGGCGGATCCGGGTCTCCGGAGGCCGCGGGGATGCGGACCACCTGGGCGCCGAGCGCCCTGGCCGCGCTGGGGGCCGCCCTGGCCCTGGTGGCGGTCGCCTTCCTGATCTCCTGAGCCGCTCGCTCCCCGGTCCGCCGGACCACCCGCCGGCCGGGGCCCGGACCGCCACGCGGGCCCCGGCCCGGGACCGGCCGGCTCAGCCGGTCCGGGGCCGGGACCCGGGCGGCTCGGGAGGCGGGGGAGGACCGGGCCGCCAGGCGTCGACCAGCTGCTCCGGGGTGACCGGCGTGACCTCCGCGGTCGCCGAGCCGCTCCGGGAGACCGCGAACAGCGGCGTGCCGGCGTCCGCGCCCGGCATCCGGGAGCGCCGGACGATGAGCGCGTCCAGATCGCGCCGGTCGAACGGGCGGTCCTCGCGCCAGGTGACCGAGCCGACCAGTGTGACCCTGCGGCCCACCGGCTCCTCGTCGGCGCCGACGATGTCGATCTCCGGGTCGTCGGTGCGGGTCCAGTAGCCGCCGATCGCGCCCGTCCCCTCGGGCAGCCCGCCCATCCGCCGCAGGGAGGCGCGGACCAGGGGTTTGACCGCCGCCTCCCGCCAGGCGTCCCAGGAGCGCAGCAGGCGGGCGAGGACGAGGTCGCCGCGGTCCCGCGCGATCTCCGGCAGCCGCGGGCCGATGAAGGCCAGCCAGAAGCGCAGATGGCCGTCGGTGACGTGGTAGCGGGTCTCGCGCGACGGCCGGGTGGAGAGCGGCAGGGAGGCGGTGACCAGCCGCCGTTCCACGAGGGACTGCAGCGCCCGGTTGAGCGAGGCCCTGGGCACGGCGGGCACGGCGCGGCCGATCGCCGAGTGGGAGCGGTGCCCCGCGCCGACGGCGGCCAGGACGGTCCGTGCCTGGGTGCCCGCCGGAGCCTCGGCCGCCAGGATCCGCTCACCTGCCACCACCAGCGGGGAGGCGGGATGCGACAGGGCCCGGCGGAGGTACTCCGGCACGGCGAGGCCGGGCGTCCACTCCCGGCAGATCAGCGGCAGGCCGCCGGAGACCAGGCGGGCGTCGACGGCCTCGGCCGCGGGCAGCCCCAGCGCGTCCGCCACGTCCGCCGGGCTGAGGGGGTGGAGCAGCATGTCGGTGGCGCGCATGTAGAACGGCCTGCCGCGCTGGTTCACCGCCTCCATCACGGCGAGGTCCGAGCCGATGAGGACGAGCAGCGCGGGGCGGCGGGACAGCTCCCGGGCGAACGCCGCCTGCAGGGCCTCCTCCAGGCCGGGGTCGGCGGCCAGCAGCTCGGGGAGCCCGTCGAGCACGACGACGCTCGGCGACTCGACGGGGAGGGCCTCCGCCAGGAGGTGGAGCGCCGCCTGCCACGAGTCGGCGGACCGTCCCGCCAGGAGCCGGGCGCCGGGCAGGTCCGAGGCGGCGCCCTCGTCGAGGAGGGCCGCCACCTGCTCGGCCCGCGTGCCGCCGGAGGCGGAGTGGAACAGGCAGGGCACCCCCGCGCGCCTGACGAGCTCCTCCACCAGCCGGGACTTCCCGACGCCGCGGCGGCCCCGGAGCAGGACGGCCCGGCCCGGCCGTCCGGCCCGGCCGCCTCCCACCACCTTGGCCAGCAGGCGTTCCAGCCGGGCCAGCTCGTACGCTCTCCCGATGAAGGCGGCCATCGCTCCCGAAGGTCTCATCCGTGAGCGTCTCCCGGATGAGACGCTCACGGATGGGATCCCCGCCCGTGAGGGCGTCATGAGCGGGACGCCGCGATATGGGACTTCCGTCGCCGATGCTTTCACCGGCCTTTCCGTCCCGCGCCGCCCCGCCCGGCGGGGGAGCCGCTACAGGCCCAGGGCGGCCGACAGGTCGGATTTCAGCGCGTCGAGGTCCGCCGCGGCCCGCGCCCGGGCCTCGGCCACCTCGCCGGTCACCGGCACCACCGTCTCCAGATAGCACTTGAGCTTGGGCTCGGTGCCCGAGGGCCGGACCACGATCCGGGCACCGCCGGACAGCCGGTAGCGCAGGCCCTCGGTCGGCGGCAGGCCGCCGGCGCCCAGGCTCAGGTCCTCGACCGCCTCGACCTTGCGCCCGCCGAGCTCCACCGGCGGGGTGGCGCGCAGCCGCGCCATCGCCCCCGCGATCAGGGACAGGTCGTGCACCCGGACCGAGAGCTGGGAGGTGGCGTGCAGGCCGTACCGGCGGGCCTGGTCGTCGAGGAGGTCGAGCAGGGTGCGGCCGTCGCGCTTGGCCCGGGCCGCCAGCCCGGCGACGGTCAGCGCGGCGCCGATGCCGTCCTTGTCGTGGACGGGCAGGCCGCCGTCCGAGCCGACGCTGTAGCCCAGCGCCTCCTCGTAGCCGTAGACCAGCCGGCCCCGCCCGCCTCCCGCCTTCATGATCCACTTGAAGCCGGTGAGGGTCTCCTCGTAGCCCACGCCGTGCTCGGCGGCGATCTTCCCGAGCAGGGACGACGAGACGATGGTGGTGGCCACCAGCCGGTCGCCGGAGGTCTGCCGGATGACGTGCTCGCCGAGCAGCGCGCCCACCTCGTCGCCGGTGAGCATCCGGTGGCCGCCCTCCGGCAGGGGCACGCCCACCGCGCAGCGGTCGGCGTCGGGATCGTTGGCCAGCACGAGGTCCGCGCCGATGCGCCCGGCGAGCTCCAGGGCGAGGTCCATCGCGCCGGGTTCCTCCGGGTTGGGGAACGCGACGGTCGGGAAGTCGGGGTCCGGATCGGCCTGGGCCTCGACGGTCACCGGGGCGTCGAACCCGGCGGCGCGGAAGGCCGCGGTGAGCGTGACGCCGCCCACGCCGTGCAGGGGCGTGTAGGCGACCCGCAGGTCGCGGGCGTCGCCGAGCGGGAGCATGGTCACCGCGTCCAGGTAGGCCGCCACGATCTCCTCGCCGAGGTCGGTCCACTCCGGGTCCTCCGGGGAGCCCAGCGGGAGCGAGGAGATCGGGCCGACGGCGTCGATGGCCGCGGAGATGCCCGCGTCGACCGGCGGCACGATCTGCGAGCCGTCGCCCCAGTAGACCTTGTAGCCGTTGTCGCGGGGCGGGTTGTGGCTGGCGGTGACGGTCACGCCCGCGTCGGCGCCCAGGTGCCGTACGGCGAAGGCCAGCACCGGGGTGGGCAGCGGCGCGGGCAGCAGCGAGGCCCGCAGCCCGGCTCCGGTCAGCACCGCGGCGGTGTCGCGGGCGAAGACGTCGGAGTTGTGCCGGGCGTCGTAGCCGATGACCACGTGCTTGTCCGGGCCGAGGACCGCGGCCAGTCCGGCGGCGGCGCGCATGACGGTGACGCGGTTCATCCGGTTGGGGCCGGCGCCCAGCTCACCGCGGAGGCCCGCGGTGCCGAACTCCAGCTTGGCGCCGAACCGGTCGCGCAGCGCCGCCTCGTCCCCGGCGGCGAGGAGCGCCTCCAGCTCCGCCCTGGTCCGCGGGTCCGGATCCTGCTCCAGCCAGTCCTGTGCGAGCCGTACGAGATCGCTGCTCATGATCACCTCACGCTCCCGGGCAGGGAGGACCGCACCCCCGCCGGTTGTCCCTTCCACTCCGCCCGCGGGCCGGTGCCCGCGGGCCGGTGCCTACAGCTTGTTGACGATCCCGGCGAGCAGGACCCCCATGCGGGCGGCGGTGGTCCGGCCGACCTGGAGCACCTCCTCGTGGTTGAGCGGCTTGCCGACCAGCCCGGCGCCCGGGTTGGTCACCAGGGAGATGCCGAGCACCTCGGCGCCGGCCTCGCGGGCGGCGATGGCCTCCAGCACGGTGGACATGCCGATCAGGTCGCCGCCGAGGATCCGGCACATCTGGATCTCGGCGGGGGTCTCGTAGGTCGGGCCGCGGAAGGCGATGTAGACGCCCTCGGTCATGGTGGGCTCCACCGCGCGCACCAGGTCGCGCAGGCGCCGGGAGTAGACCTCGGTGAGGTCGACGAAGGTGGCGCCGGAGATCGGGTTGGCGCCGGTCAGGTTGATGTGGTCGCTGATCAGCACGGCCTCGCCGACCTCCTGGGTCTCCGGGCGCAGGCCGCCGGCGGCGTTGGTCAGCACGACGGTGCGGGCTCCGGCCCGTACGGCGGTGCGCACGCCGTGCACGACGGGCTCGACGCCGCGGCCCTCGTACAGGTGGGTGCGGCCGAGGAAGATCAGGGCGTTCTTGCCCGAGTCGGTGCGCACGGCGCGGATCTTGCCCGCGTGGCCGGCCACCGCCGGGGGCGCGAAACCGGGCAGGTCGGTCACCGGGATCTCGGCGACGGTCTCGCCGAGGGCGTCGGCGGCCGGGACCCAGCCCGACCCCATCACCAGCGCGACGTCGAAGGAGTCGACTCCGGTGGCGCTCTTCAGCGCGGCCGCGGCGTCCGTGGCGAGTGCATAAGGGTCATTGGTCACCTCACCGAGCGTACTCGCCGTGCCGGGCCCGGCACGCCCCCGGCGCCCGTGACCCGCCGAGGACCCGCGGGGAACCGGCCGTGACCTGCGGGAGCCTCCGCGGGGCGCCGTCAGCCGCCGGACGTGCAGGGGCGGTTGCGCAGTTCCTTGACGTAGTCGTCGGGGGCGCCGGCCTTCTCGGCGGCGTCGGCGAGGAGGCCGAGGTAGCGGGCCGAGGGCAGGCCGCCCTCGTAGCCGTCGAGCACGTAGAACCAGGCCACGACCTCGCCGTCCAGGGTCTGCACGCGCAGCCGCACCTTGTGGTAGAGGCCCCGGGTGGCGCCCTCCCACTGGTCGAGGGCCGTCTCGTCCCACTCGGGCACGTCGTAGAGCACGACGAAGACCTGCTCGGCGGCGTCCTCGACGATGGTCGCGAGCGCGCCCTCCGGGCCCTGCCCGGCCCCGCCGAAGGTCAGGCGCCAGCCGGGAAGCCAGCCCGACCCCCGGATGGGCGAGTGCGGGGCCCGCTGGGCCATCTGGCCGGGGTCCATGTTGCTGCCGTAGGCGGCGTAGACAGGCACGGTGCCAAAGCCTAATCCATGATCGCCCGCAGGCCCGTCGCGCCGCGTCATGTCGCGGATTTCCTTCGGAACGGCGGGGCTTTCCGGTCTTCCGGCGGGGGACCCGCGCGGCGGTTGGTCCGGGGATGCGGGAGAATGGGGTAGTGACAAGGATCGTGATCATCGGTGGCGGGCCCGGCGGATACGAGGCGGCTCTGGTGGCGGCGCAGCTCGGGGCGCAGGTCACCGTGGTGGAGAAGGACGGTCCCGGCGGGGCCTGCGTGCTCACCGACTGCGTGCCCTCCAAGACCCTGATCGCGACCTCCGTGCGCAAGCAGGCGCTGCTCGACGCCGCCGCGCTCGGCGTGCACTACAGCGGCGGCCCGGACGGCGACGTGGGCACCCCCGTGGCCGACATGCCGCTGGTCAACCGCCGGGTGAAGGAGCTGGCCCAGGCGCAGTCCGCCGACATCGCGGCGCGGCTGGCCGCCGAGGGCGTCGAGGTGGTGCGGGCGCCGGGGCGGCTGGTGGACCCCCAGGTGGTGCGGGCGGGCGACCGGACGATCCGGGCCGACGTGGTCATCGTGGCGACCGGCGCGACCCCGCGCATCCTGCCGACCGCGGAGCCCGACGGCGAGCGCATCCTCACCTGGCGGCAGATGTACGACCTGCGGGAGCTGCCCGAGCACCTCATCGTGGTCGGTTCCGGCGTGACCGGCGCGGAGTTCGCCGGCGCCTACCGCTCGCTCGGCTCCGAGGTGACGCTCGTCTCCTCGCGCGACCGGATGATGCCGAACGAGGACGCCGACGCCGCCGAGGTCCTGGAGGAGGTCTACCGGCGCCGCGGGATGAACGTCATGGGCCGCTCCCGCGCCGAGTCGGTCAAGCGCACCGCCGACGGCGTGGTCGTCACCCTGGAGGACGGCCGGACCGCCGAGGGCAGCCACTGCCTGATGACGGTCGGCATGGTCCCCAACACCGCCGGGATCGGCCTGCAGGAGGCCGGGGTCACCCTCGACCGGGGCGGCTTCATCCAGGTGGACAAGGTCTCCCGCACCTCCGCGCCCGGCGTCTACGCGGCAGGCGACTGCACCGGGGTGCTGATGCTCGCCTCGGTCGCCGCCATGCAGGGCCGGATCGCGGTCTGGCACGCCCTCGGCGAGGCCGTACAGCCGCTCCGGCTGGCCACCGTGGCCTCCAACATCTTCACCGACCCGGAGATCGCCGCGGTCGGCGTCGCGCAGAAGGCGATCGAGTCCGGGGAGATCGACGCCAACGTGGTCAAGCTCCCGCTCGCCACCAACGCGCGGGCGAAGATGCAGGGCTTCCACGACGGCTTCGTGAAGCTGTTCTGCCGCCCGCACACCGGCATCGTCCTCGGCGGCGTCGTGGTCGCGCCGCGCGCCTCGGAGCTGATCCTGGCGGTCTCGGTGGCGGTGCAGCAGCGGCTCACCGTGGACCAGCTGGCCCACACCTTCGCGGTCTACCCGTCGCTGTCGGGCTCCATCACCGAGGCGGCGCGGCGTCTCATGCAGCCGATGACGCCCGGCGGCATCTGAGGCGGCCGGCCCGGCCGGCGGGAGGGCGGGCCCCGGCTCGTCCTCCACCGGTCATTCCCTCCCGCTCCCCATCCTTCCCTATAGGATGACCTTGATCGATTCCTTCGGGGAATGAGGCGGTCTTCGGGAGGGGCGAGGTGCCGCAGCAGCCGTACTCCGTCCAGCAGGTGGCCGACCTGCTGGGCCTGCACGTCAAGACGGTCCGCAACTACGTCAGGGACGGCCGGCTCAAGGCCGTCCGCATCGGCAAGCAGTACCGGATCGCGCGGGAGGACCTGGAGGCGTTCACCGGCCGCCCGGTGGAGCCGCCCGCCCGCGAGACCGCCGGGCGCCGCCGCCGCGTCGAGTTCTCCGGCATCGTCCAGGTCGACGCGATCGGCCCCGAGGAGGTGAACCGGCTCGCCACCATGCTCTCGACCGCCGTCACCAGCCGTCCCCGCTCGGACCGGGCCATGCACGTGCAGACGGTCTACGACGAGGAGCGGGCCGTCCTGAAGGTCGTCGTGATGGGCGATCCGGAGGGCGGCGCCGAGCTGCTGCGGGTCGTCGCCGCGCTGGCGGGTGAAGGGCTCTGACCGGCGCCCGCGGTGCGGCGGGCGGCGGCCGGGCCGCCGCCGGACCGCGCCCGCGCGGGGAGGAGCCCGGCGGGCGGGGGGCTCCCGGAGGCCGTCCCCCGGTCAGCCGTGCCGGCGGCCCCGCGGGCCGATACGCCTAGCGGACCCGGCCGCGCAGCCGTCCCAGGGCGTTCCTGCCGTCCTGCACGGCCCGCGCCACGACGTGCAGCTCCTGCTCCCGCCGGGCCATGACCAGGGCGTTCCTGGCGGCCTCGTAGGCGTCGACGGCCTGCCGCCAGTCGTGGTCGGCGGTCATGCCGGTGCGCCCGCTGATCTGGAACTCGTGGTCGAGCCGGGCGATCTCTTCGCCGAGCAGGGTGATGTCCTCCTCGGCACCCCGGCGCATCAGGGCGAATCGGGCCTCGCGCCTGCTCCGCCGCTGCGCGCTGACACCCCAGGCCACCACGGTGGCGGCCAGGCCCACCGCGCTGATCACGACCATGACGAGCCCGACGGACAGGCCGCCGCCCCCGTCCGGGGCCAGGACCGCCGGCTCCCCGTCGCCGGAGACCTCCGGCAGGAGCGCGGTCGGCAGGGCCGTCGGCAGGGCGGTCGGCAGGGCGGTCGGCAGGGCGGTCGGCAGGCCGCCGACGCCGGTCGGGGTGCCCTTCGCGCCCGACAGGTCGGCGTCGTCGGCCATGGTGAAGGAGGCGCCCTCGACCGTCGCCCCGGTGAAGTCCGCCCCGGCCAGCTCGGCCAGGGTGAACTCGGCCTCGGTCAGGTCGGCCCCGGCGAAGACGGCGTTGCGCAGGTTGGCCTGGGTGAAGGCGGCCTCGCGGACCTTGGCCCGGGTGAAGTCGGCCTTGCGGGCCTTGAGCTGGCCGGGGGTGCTCTCCGACAGGTCGGCCCCGACCAGCTTGGCGCCGGTGAACTCCACCTGGGTCAGCACGGCCCGGTTCAGCCTGGCCCCGCTCAGGTCCGCGTGCGGGAACTCGGCCTGCCCCGCCTCGGCGTCGGCGAGGACCGCCTCGCGCAGGTCGGCGTGGTCGAAGTGGGCCTGCCCGAGGTCGGCCTCCCTCAGGTTCGCGCCGCGCAGGTCGGCGTACTTCAGGACGGCCTGGGTGAGGTTGGCCTCCTTGAGCGAGGCGTCGCGCAGGACCGCCCCGGTCAGGTCCTCCTGCACCAGGTCGAGGCCGTCGAGCTTGGCCCCGGTCAGGTCGGCGCAGCGCAGGCTCTCCGGCAGGCGCGCCCCCTGGGTGAAGTCCCTGCCGCGCAGGTTCGGGCCCTCGCTGGGGCGGCACGGCCCGGCCGCGGCGAGGGCGGGTGAGGTCGCCGTCCCCGCCGCGGCGAGCAGGGCGGCGAGGAGCACGGAGAGGGAACGACGCACGGGAGCCTCCAGTTCACTGACAGCCCCGAGCGTGCCGCGCGCCGATTGCAGGCCGCTGGACGGCCGCTTGATCCCGGCCGTCGCGTCCCGCCTCAGCGCGGCACCCTGGCCACCGCGTACCCTCCCGGGGGCAGCAGCAGGTTACCGGGGATCTCCTGCTCCAGGCTGCCGTGGTTGATGGCGAAGACCCACTCGCCGCGCCGTACGGACTCCACGGGGGTCTCGGGGCCCAGGCCGAGCAGGCGGGCGTAGGCGTCGTCGGGCAGGCGGGTGGAGACGTAGACGGCGGTGCCGCGGCGGGTGACCGCGGGGGTGCCGTCGGGGTAGCGGGCCAGGGCCTCGGCCCCGGCCAGGTGGACGTGCTCGGTCCACAGGGTCGCGCGGTCCCCGGTGTCCAGCGTGACCGGCTCGCCGATCGGGAGGAACTCCTCGACCCGGACGCCGAGCAGGTCGCGCAGCGCGCCGGGGTAGCCGCCGGTCCGGACGCGGGCGTGCTCGTCGGCGATCCCGCTGAGGAAGGAGACCACCAGGCGGCCGCCGCGCTCGGCGTGCCCGCGCAGGTTGGCGGCCGCCTCGTCGGAGGTCAGGTAGAGGCTCGGGACGATCACCAGGTCGTAGGCCGACAGGTCAGCGGTGGGGTGGACGAAGTCCGCGGTGACGCCGTGCCGGTAGAGCACCCGGTGCGCCTGCCGTACGGCCTCCAGGTAGGGGACCTCGGTGGAGGGGAGGCCGGGTGAGCCGAGGGCCCAGCCCGACTCGGGGTCGAAGACGATCGCGGCGGTCGCCTCGACGGGCTCGCGGCAGGCCTCGGCCAGGGCGGGCAGCAGCGCACCGAGGTCGCGGATCTCCTGGAAGATCCGCGAGTCCGGGCCGGCGTGCGGGACCATCCCGCCGTGCCAGAGCTCGGCGCCGCCGCGCGAGGCGCGCCACTGGAAGAACATCGCCCCGTGCGAGCCGCGCGCGATGTGCGACAGGCTCAGCCGGGTGATCTCCCCCGGCCTCTTGGCGGCCATCCGGGGCCCGGTGTAGGTCACCACGGCCTGCTCCATCAGCAGCCAGGGCCGCCCGCCTGCCCAGCCGCGGGCCAGGTCGGCGGCCAAGGCCGTCTCCTCCGGCGGGTTCTGCGACGGGTAGTGGTCGATCGCGACCAGGTCCACCTCCTTCGCCCAGTCCCACTGGTTCACCGGGACCCAGTCGCCGAAGACGAAGTTCGTGGTGACCGGGACGTCCGGGGTCAGCTCCCGCAGCACCGCCTTCTGCTCGCGGAAGTGCGCGAGCATCTCGTCGGACAGGAACCGGCGGAAGTCGAGGGTCTGGGAGGGGTTGGGCAGGTACTGGGTGGCGCGGGGCGGCATGACCTGCTCCCAGGCCGAGTAGAGCTGGCTCCAGAACGCGCCGGTCCAGGCGTCGTTGAGCGCCTCCAGCGTGCCGTACCGCTCGCGCAGCCACGCCCGGAAGGCGGCGGCGACGTGGTCGCAGTGGCACCAGGTGCCGTACTCGTTGTGCACGTGCCACATGGCCAGCGCCGGGTGGCCGGCGTAGCGCTCGGCGAGCGCGCGGGCGATGCGGACCGAGGCGGCGCGGTAGGCGGGGGCGGCCACGCAGTAGGTGTCGCGGCTGCCGTGGGTCAGCCGGGCGCCGTCCGCGGTGACGGTCAGCGCGTCGGGGTGGGCGAGGGAGAACCAGGGCGGCGGGGAGGCGGTGGGAGTGGCCAGGTTCACCTTGACCCCGCCGGAGTGGAGCAGGTCCATGACCCGGTCCAGCCAGCCGAAGTCGTGGACGCCCTCGGCGGGCTCCAGGCGCGACCAGGAGAACACGCCGAGGCTGACCAGGGTGACCCCGGCCCGCCGCATCAGGGCGACGTCCTCTTCCCACACTGTCTCCGGCCACTGCTCGGGGTTGTAGTCGCCGCCGTAGCACAGGCCGCCGAGCTTTTCGGTCCAGTCCACTCTGGATCCTTTGTTCGGATGGAATCTAAACTAATTATCCATGGATCACGGAGTCGCCTCAACCGGCGCCACAGGGGACTGGGAACGCGCGCTCATCACCGGCAACGGCCGCCAGGGCGCCCTGGTGTACGGCGGGCCGGGAGAGCTGCGGGTGACGCTCTCCCACGAGCGCCTGTTCCTGCCCGTCACCGAGCCCCTGCCGCCCCCGCACACCGCCCCCGTCCTGCCGGAGCTGCGCGAGCTGCTGCTGGCGGGCAGGGGGCGGGAGGCCGCGGAGCGGGTGGTCGAGCTGGCCGCCGCCGAGCATCCCGGTTACGCGGAGACCCGCTGGATCGACCCGCTGGTCCCCGCCGCCGACCTGGTGCTGGCCACCGGAGCGCCGGGCGCGACCCGCCGGAGCTGCGACTTCGCCACCGGCCTGGTGACGCAGGAGCGCGGGGCGCTCCGGCAGGAGGTGTTCGCCTCCCGCCCCGCCGACGTGGTGGTCGTCCGCCACCGCGGGGGCGGCGGACTGCTCCGGCTCCTGCCGCCGTCCGGCGAGCCGCCGGTCCCCGTCCGCTTCACCTCCGCCGCCGCCCCGGGGCGCCTGGTCCTGAGCGCGGACCTGCCCGAGTGCCGGCCCGGCGCGGTCACCGGCTACACGGTCGAGTGCCGGGTGGTCGGCCCGGCGCGGCCGGTCTCCGGCGGCCTGGTGGTCGGCGACGAGGTGCTCCTGCTGGTCCGCACCGTGGTGCACGGGGTCGGGCCGGCCGGGCGGGAGCCGTACCCGCTGGAGGGGGTCCCGGCGGACTTCGAGCGGCTGCTGGCCGAGCACGCGGCCGAGCACGGCGGGCTGATGGCCCGCTCGCGGATCCGGCTCCCGGACGACGCGCGGGTGGAGCGGCTGTTCGCCGCGGGGCGGTACGCGGCGGTCTCCGGAACCGGGGAGCTGCCGCCCACCCTGCAGGGGGTGTGGAGCGGCACCTACGACCCGCCGTGGAGCAGCGGCTTCACCCTGGACGGGAACCTGGCCTCGGCGGTGGCGGGCTTCGCGCCCACCGGGACGCCGGAGCTGGTGCTACCCGTCTTCGACCTGGCCGAGAGCATGCTGGAGGACTTCCGGGTGAACGCGCGCCGGCTGTACGGCTGCCGCGGCATCCTCGCCCCGGCGCACCTGTCCACGCACGGCCTGCACAACCACTTCGGTCCGGTCTGGTGCCTGACCTTCTGGACGGCCGGGGCGGGCTGGCTGGCCCGGCTCTACCACGACCACTACGCGCACACCGGCGACCTGGCCTTCCTGCGCGAGCGGGCGCTGCCGTTCATGACCGAGGCGGCCCTGTTCTACGAGGACTTCCTGACCGAGGGCGGCTTCGTGCCGTCCTACTCGCCGGAGAACACCCCCGCCGGCGGCGACTCCCAGGCGTGCGTCAACGCGACCATGGACGTCGCGGTCGCCCGGGACCTGCTGCGCAACCTGGTCCGGGCCTGCGAGCGGCTGGGCCTCGACGCGGACCGGTGGTGGCGGCTGCTGGATCGGCTGCCGCCGTACCGGATCGCGCCGACCGGGGAGCTGGCCGAGTGGATCGGCCCGCTGGGCGCGGCCGGCGGTACGGCGGGCGGGGCGGCGGCGGGACCGGCCCGGGCGGCGGGCGGCCCGGGCGGGGACGCGGTGGCGGCGGCGGGGCCGGCCGACAACCACGCCCACCGGCACGCCTCCCACCTGTACCCGTTCTGGTACGAGCGGGACCCGGCCTTCGACGACCCCCGGCTGGCCGAGGCCGCGGCGCTGGCGGTCCGGCGGCGGCTGGCCTGGTGGCGCGGGGCGGACAGCGACGAGATGGCCTTCGGCCTGGTCCAGCTCGGGCTGGCGGCGGCCTCGCTGGGCATGGCGGCCGAGGCGTACGAGGCGCTGACGCTGCTGGCCACCCGCTACTGGCGCGAGGAGAACCTGGTCTCGACCCACAACCGGGACGCGATCTTCAACGTGGACGTCTGCGGCGGGCTGCCCGCGCTGGTGGCGGCGATGCTGGTCCGCTCCTCGCTGCCCGGCGCCGGCTACGGGCGGGTGGACCTGCTGCCCGCGCTCCCGGCGGAGTGGGCCTGCGGCGAGGCGCGCGGCCTGGTCGTGCGCGGCGGGACGGTCGAGCACCTGTCCTGGCGGCCGGGGCGGGTGGAGGCGGTGGTGCGGGCGTGGGCTCCGCTCCTGGTCACCTGCGGCATCCAGAGCGCCCGGGTGCTCCCGGGCGAGTCCCTCCCATTGACGTTTGTTGGTTTGGACGCAAAACTAATTCAGGAACTGGAAGCCTGAAGCGCTGGAGCCCCCATGCCCTACCGTCCCCCTTTGATCGCGCATGAGTACTTCGTCGCGGACCCGCCGGAGCTGCCCGTCCGCTCGCGCGGCGAGGGCGGGCTCTCGGCGCTGACCGCGGCGGAGCTGGTGGCGGCGGACGAGGCCGGAGTGGTCCTGAAGGGGACGACCTCGGCCGAGGAGACCCTGGTGGCCTGTGTGGGCGTGGCGGGCGAGGGGGTGATCCGGGTGCGGCTCGGCGAGGACGCCGACGCGCGCACCCGCTCGGCCCGCGCGACCACCATGGTCACGCCGGGCGCCTTCGCCGGGGCGCGGGTGGAGGCGGGCGACGGCACGGTCGTGATCGACGCCGGCCCGCTCCGCGCCGAGATCACCCTGTCCCCCTGGCACCTGCGGTTCACCGACGCCTCCGGGGCCACCCTGCTGGAGCAGGACCGCGGCCACGTCGACATCAGCGGCCGGCTCCGCACCCTGCCGTTCGGCCGCTCCACGGCCGGCGGCGGGGTGGCCGGCTACCACGAGAGCTTCGCCGCCCCCGCCGACGAGGCGTTCACCGGCTTCGGCGAGTCGTTCACCCCGCTGGACAAGCGCGGCCAGCGGCCGGTGATGTGGAACTTCGACGCCTTCGGCGCCGAGTCCCAGCGGGCCTACAAGAACGTGCCGTTCTACATCTCCAGCCGGGGCTACGGCGTGCTGGTCGACAGCGGCATGCCGGTGGAGTTCGACGTCTGCCAGTCCACGCACAGCTGCGTGCAGATCGTCGTCCCCGACGACCTGATCGACTACTACGTGATCGCCGGGCCGACCCCGCCGCAGATCCTCGACCGCTTCGACCGGCTCACCTGCCGCCCGCAGCTCCCGCCGAAGTGGGCCTTCGGCACCTGGATCTCCTCCGGCTTCTTCGTCGACACCCAGGAGCGGGTGATGAACCGCGCCCGGACGATCCGCGAGCGCGGCATCCCCTGCGACGTGCTCCACCTGGACACCTACTGGCAGACCGACGGCCACTGGTCCGACCTGCGGTGGGACCCCGCCAACTTCCCCGACCCGGCCGGCATGCTCGCCGAGCTCGCGGAGATGGGCTTCAAGGTCTGCCTCTGGATGAACCCGTACATCTCCCACCGGAGCCCGGCCTTCGCCGAGGCCGCCGCCGACGGCTACTTCCTGAAGAGGCCCGACGGCGAGGTCTACGTCGCCGACTCCTGGCACGGCTCCTACCCGGAGTGCGGCATCGTCGACTTCACGAACCCCGAGGCCGCCGAGTGGTTCCGCGGGCTGCTGCGCCCGCTGCTCGCGCAGGGCGTGCAGGTCTTCAAGACCGACTTCGCCGAGGGCGTGCCGCACGACGCGGTCGCCGCCAACGGCATGACCGGCACCGAGCTGCACAACGTCTACACGCTGCTCTTCAACGACCTGGTCTCCGAGGTGACGCGCGAGGCCACCGGGCACGGCATGGTCTGGGCGCGCTCGTCATTCCTCGGCGGGCAGCGGCACGCCGCCCAGTGGAGCGGCGACACCTACACCAGCTACCCCGCGATGGGCAGCACCCTGCGCGGCGGGCTGGCGCACGGCCTGTCCGGCATCCCGTTCTGGAGCCACGACGCCGGCGGCTTCACCGGCCGCCCCACCGACGACCTGTACGTGCGCTGGACGCAGTTCGGCGCGCTGTCCCCGCTGCTGCGCCTGCACGGCACCACCAGCCGGGAACCGTGGGAGTTCCCCGAGGTCGAGGCGGAGGCCGTGGCGGCGCTGCGGCTGCGCTACCGGCTCATGCCGTACATCTACACCGCCGCGGTCGAGGCCGCGCGGACCGGGGCGCCGATGATGCGGGCGCTGTGCGTCGACCACCCGGACGACCCGGTCGCCTGGCAGGCCGACCTGGAGTACCTGCTCGGCCGCGACCTGCTCGTGGCCCCGATGACCTCACCCGACGGCGTCCGGAAGGTCTACCTGCCGGCCGGGGAGTGGGTGGACCACTGGACGGGCGAGACGCTCGCCGGCGGGCGGTACGTCACGGTCTCCGCGCCGCTCGCGCGCATCCCCCTGTTCGTACGGCGCGGCGCGCTCATCCCCGTCCTGGCCGACCCCGGCCAGACCGTCGGCGACGGGCCGTTCGGGGAGATCACGCTGGTCGGCTACGGCACGGAGACGGGGACCGCCGTGATCAGCGACGTGGACGGCGACACCACGGTGACCGTGGACGACGGCGGGATCCGGGTGGACGGCCCGGCCCGGATCACGGGCGTCGAGCGGGCCGGGGCCGCCTGAGCAGCCCGGGCGCCGGGCGGGCCGGGGCCGCCCGAGCCGGCCCGGCCACCGGGCGGGTCGGGGCCGCCCGCACGTCACCACCTTAAAGGAGAGAACATGTTCAAGGTGAGAACCGGTGCGGCGGCACTGGCCGCGGCGGCCGCGCTGGCCGTGCTGGCGGCCTGCGGGAGCGGCGGGGAGGAGCCCGGCGGCTCCGCCTCCTCCTCCGGCCCCCGGACGCTGAAGCTCTGGCACTACGAGAGCGCCGACGGCGCGATGGGCAAGGCCTGGGCCGAGGCGATCAAGCAGTTCGAGGCCGCGCACCCCGGGGTGAAGGTCCAGTTCGAGGAGAAGGCGTTCGAGCAGATCCGCCAGTCGGCGGGCATGATCCTCAACTCGGACGAGGCCCCCGACGTGATGGAGTACAACAAGGGCAACGCCACCGCCGGCCTGCTGTCCAAGCAGGGCCTGCTGACCGACCTGTCCGAGGAGGTGGCGAAGCGGGGCTGGGACAAGCTGCTCAGCCCCTCGCTGCAGACCACCGCCAAGTACGACGACCGGGGCGTCATGGGCTCCGGCAGGTGGTTCGGCGTGCCGAACTACGCCGAGTACGTGATGGTCTACTACAACAAGGACCTGTTCGAAAAGCACGAGGTCGAGGTGCCGACCACGTTCGAGCAGTTCACCGCGGCCATGGACGCCTTCGTCAAGGCAGGGGTGACCCCGCTGGCGGTCGGCGGCGCCGAGTACCCGGCGCAGCAGATCTTCTACCAGCTCGCCCTGGGCAAGGCGCAGCGGCCGTGGGTCGACGCCTTCCAGCTCTACAAGGGCGAGGTCGACTTCCACGGGCCGGAGTTCACCCACGCGGCCCAGACGATGGCCGACTGGGTGAAGAAGGGCTACGTCGCCAAGGACTCCGCCGCCATCAAGGCCGAGGACATGGGCACCTCCTTCATCTCCGGCGACTACCCGATGGTGGTCACCGGTTCGTGGTGGTTCGGCCGGTTCGTCACCGACATCAAGGACTTCGAGTGGGGCACGTTCCTGTGGCCCGGAAACACCCTGCACGCCGGCTCCAGCGGGAACATCTGGGTGGTCCCGGAGAACGCCAAGAACAAGGACCTCGCCTACGACTTCATCGACATCACGATGAAGAAGGAGATCCAGAACCTGCTCGGCAACTCCGGCGGCATCCCGGTGGCGGCCGACCCCGCGGCGATCACCGACCCGAAGAGCAAGGAACTGATCGAGAACTTCAACGAGCTCTCGGCCGCCGACGGGCTGGCGTTCTACCCGGACTGGCCCGCGCCGGGCTACTACGACGTGCTGGTGTCCGGGGTGCAGAGCCTCATCAACGGTTCCAAGACGCCCGCCCAGGTGCTCGACGAGCTCGCCGGGCCGTACGAGGAGAACCTCGCCGACATCGGCGGCTGACCGCGCCGGCGGGCCCGGCGGCCGTACGGCGGCCCCGCGGCGGCACGGCTTCCGGGTGGCACGGCTTCCGCGGCGCGCCCCCGCCTGACCCGGGGCGCGCCGGCGGGCCGCGCCCGGGCCCGCCGGGACCCCGCCCCGGACGGGCCCGGCCCCGGGCGGACCCGGACCGGCCCGGACCGGGCGGGACGAGAGGGAGAGACCATGGCAGTGCACGCTCCGGCCGTCCGGCCGGAGGAACCGGAGAAGACGGCGCGGGCGCCGGGGCGCTCCCGCGGGCGGCGCGGCGGCGGCTACTGGGTGTTCCTGCTGCCCAGCGCGGTGCTGTTCACCGCGGTGATCGCGGTGCCGTTCCTGATGAACCTCGGGATCTCCTTCACCCGGTGGTCGGGGATCGGCGACCCGAGATGGCTCGGGCTCGACAACTACGCGCGGCTGGCGGCCGACGAGCGGTTCTGGGCGTCGTTCCGGAACAACGTGGCGCTGATCGTGGCGATGGCGATCGTGCCCACGGTCATCGGGCTGGTCCTGGCGGCGACCCTCTTCGACTACGTGGGCAAGAGGTTCGGCCCCCGCACGGCGAGCGTGCTGCGGGCCGCCTACTACCTGCCGCAGGTGCTGCCCGTCGCGGTCGCCGGCATCGTCTGGGGCTGGATCATGCACCCCCGCTACGGCGTGCTCAACGCGTTCCTGGCGCTGTTCGGGATGGAGCCGCGCAGCTGGCTCGGCGACCCGGACTGGGCGCTGCCCAGCGTGATGGTGATCATGGTCTGGTTCCAGATCGGCTATCCGGTGGTCGTCTTCATGGCGGGCCTGCAGCGGGTGGACCCGGCGCTGTACGAGGCCGCGGAGACGGACGGGGCCTCGTGGTGGCGGCGGCTGTGGCACATCACGATCCCGCAGATCCGCCCGGAGATCTACGTCGTCCTGCTGACCTGCACGATCGCCGCGCTCAAGGTCTTCGGGCCGATCTTCGTGCTGACCCGGGGCGGACCCGGCGGGGCCACGCTCGTGCCGTCGTACTTCAGCTACCAGAACTTCTTCGAGAAGGCCAACGTCGGGTACGGCGCGGCGATCGCCACCGTGCTCACCCTCGTGATCATCGTGATCACGGTGTTCTTCCTGCGGATCCAGGACGACGAGGAGCGGGAGCCGTGACCCGCCGCCCGCACCCGCGCCCGCCCCGGGGCGCGGCCCGCCGCCCGCGCCCGCCGCGCCCGAGGAGCGTCCGATGATCCGCAAGTACTCGGTCCTGGTCTCGCTGGCCGTGCTGGCCGTCGTGATGCTGGTGCCGTTCGGCGTCGTCACCCTCAACGCGGTGCGCTCGGCGGAGGACTACTCGGCCAACGGCCCGCTGAGCCTGCCGGACGGCCCGACCATCGACGGCATCGTCGCGTTCTGGGAGCGGGTCGACTTCGGCCAGAAGCTCTGGAACAGCCTGCTGATCAGCGGCTCGGTGGCGGTGCTCGCGGTCGTGCTCTCGGTGCTGAACGCCTACGCGCTCGGCATCGGCCGGGTCCGCGGCCGCACGTGGATCCTGGTGCTGTTCCTGGTGGCCAACACGCTGCCGCAGGAGGCGCTGGTCTACCCGCTGTACTACCTGTCCAAGGAGGCCGGGCTCTACGACACGCGGCTCAGCGTGATCATCATCTTCACGGTGATCCAGAGCGCGTTCGGCACCTACCTGCTCTCCTCGGTGCTCGGCCGGTTCCCGCGCGAAATCCTGGAGGCCGCCGCGCTCGACGGGGCCGGGAAGTGGCGGGCGCTGTGGCGGGTCGTGGTCCCGGTCAGCCGGCCCACCCTCTCCGTGCTGCTGATCTTCTTCTTCATCTGGACCTGGAACGAGTTCTTCCTCCCCCTGGTCTTCCTGATCTCCAACGAGAACCAGACCGTCCCCGTCGCGCTGGGCGTGCTCCAGGGCGACAAGATGATGGACGCCACCATGTCGAGCGCCTCGGCGCTGCTCGGCATCCTCCCGGCCGTCGTCTTCTTCCTCATCTTCCAGCGGACCCTGACCCGCGGCGTGACCGTGGGCGCGATCAAGTAGGGGCCGTCCGGGCGCCTTCTGAAGGTCACCGTCCGCCGCTCGGGGGCGGACGGTCCCCGCCGTCCCGCCGGAACCAGCGCTCGACCACCTGACCTGGAGGCGCAGTTGTCCTTCCGCACGTTCCCGCGCACACCCGTGCGCGCGCTCCCGCCCGCGGCGCCACGCGCGTCCTCGCGCACGCCGCACCGCACGCCGCCGTCCGGGCCGCCGTCCGGGTCGGCGCGCTCCCCGTCGTCCGGGGCGGTCCGCAGGCGCCTGCGCGGGCCGGCCGCGGCCGCCGCGGCGCTCGCCCTGGCCCTCGGGCTCGGCGCGGCCCCGGCGCACGCGGCCCCCGAGTACCCCTTCCGCGACCCCGCGCTCCCGCTCCGGCAGCGCGTCGACGACCTGCTCGGCCGGCTGACCCTGGCGGAGAAGGTCTCCTGGCTCCACCAGTACCAGCCCGCGGTCGAACGGCTGGGCATCGGCCCGTTCAAGACCGGTACCGAGGCGCTGCACGGCGTCGCCTGGTCCACCGACGTCGACGACGGCGGCGACGTCGTCACCGCGAAGGGCACGGTCTTCCCGCAGGCCGTCGGCCTGGCCAGCACCTGGAACCCCGAGCTGGTGAAGAAGGTCGGCGAGGCCGTCGGCACCGAGGCCCGCGGCTACCACGCCGAGAACCCGCGCGTGTGGGGCCTGCAGCTGTGGGCGCCCGTGGTCAACCTGCTGCGCGATCCGCGCTGGGGCCGCAACGAGGAGGGCTACTCCGAGGACCCGCTGCTCACCGGCGCCGTCTCCACCGCCTACGGCCGCGGCATCCAGGGCGACGACCCCGACCACCTGAGGGCCGCCCCGGTGCTCAAGCACTTCATGGCCAACAACAACGAGGTCCGCCGGGACACCACCAACTCCAGCCTCCGGCCCCGGGTCATGCACGAGTACGAGTTCCCGGCGTTCCGGGCCGCGCTGGAGAGCGACGCCGCCACCGGCGTGATGACCTCCTACAACCTCGTCAACGGCCGCCCCGCCACGGTCACCGACCTGAACTCCACCGTGCGGACGTGGACGGAGCGCACGCTGTTCAACGTCTCCGACGCCGGCGGCCCGAACAACCTGACCGGCTCGCAGAAGTACTTCGCCACCCAGGCCGAGGCCGCCGCCGCGCTGGTCAGGGCGGGCGTGGACAGCTTCACCGCCGACAACACCGACGGCCGCCCGACCGTCGCCTCGGTCGAGGCGGCCCTGGCGCAGGGGCTGCTCACCGAGGCCGACATCGACCGGGCGGTGGGCAACATCCTCAGCGTGCGGTTCCGGCTCGGCGAGTTCGACCCGGGCGGCGGGCCGTACGGGAAGATCACCAAGGACGCGGTGGACAGCCCCGGGCACCGGAAGCTGAACCGGCGGGCCGCCACCGAGGCCGCGGTGCTGCTGAAGAACTCCGGCGGGGCCCTCCCGCTGGACCCCGGCGAGAAGGTCGCGGTCATCGGCCCGCTCGCCGACACCCTCTACACCGACTGGTACTCCGGCGCGCTGCCGTACCGGGTGACCCCGCTCGACGGGATCAGGGAGCGGGGCGCGGTCGCCGGCGCGACCGAGGGCGTCGACCGGATCGCGCTCAAGGCGGGCGGGATGTATCTGACCGCCGGGACCGGCGCGGGCGCCGACCTGAGGCTCTCGGCGACCAGCCCGGGCGCGACCGAGCAGTTCGACGTCTTCGACTGGGGAGGGGGCGTCGTGACGCTGCGCAGTGTCGCCAACGGCAAGTACGTCAGCCGCGCCAACTGGTCCACCCTCGTCAACGACAAGGACCAGCCCGGCGGCTGGTTCGTCCAGGAGCAGTTCAAGCTGGAGGCCCAGGCCGACGGGAGCGTGCTGCTGCGCTACGCCGGCTACGAGACCGCCGAGCCGTGGTTCGGCCCGGACGTCTACGTGCGCGCCGCCGACGACGGCACGCTCTCCCTGACCACCGCCGAGAATGCCACCCCCTTCACCAGGGAGGTCGTGCGCAGCGGCGTCGACGAGGCGGTCGCGGCGGCGAAGAACGCCGAGACCGCGGTGGTCGTGGTCGGCAGCATGCCGTTCATCAACGGCCGCGAGGTCCACGACCGCGCCGACCTGGACCTCGCCGAGGGCCAGCAGAAGCTGGTCGAGGCCGTGCACGCGGCCAACCCGAACACGGTGGTGGTCCTGGAGAACAGCTACCCGACCACCATCGACCGCCTGCAGGGAGCAGTCCCGGCGATCCTGTGGACCACCCACGCGGGCGCGGAGACCGGCCACGCCCTGGCCGACATCCTGTACGGCGACGCCAACCCGGCCGGGCGCCTCACCCAGACCTGGCCGCGCTCGGGCACGGAGCTGCCGGACATCCTCGACTACGACATCATCAAGACCCGCTCGACCTACCTGTACTCGCGGGAAAGGCCGCTGTACGCCTTCGGGCACGGCCTGAGCTACACCACCTTCGGCTACCAGGGGCTGAAGGCCCGGCGGAACGGCGACGGCTTCGAGGTGGGCGTCAAGGTGACCAACACCGGATCGCGCGCCGGCGACGAGGTCGTGCAGCTCTACACCCACCAGCGCTCCTCGCGGGTGGAGCAGCCGGTCAGGCAGCTGCGCGGCTTCGAGCGGGTGCACCTGGCGCCGGGTGAGACGAAGACGGTGACGTTCACGCTGAGGACCGCCGACCTGGCGCTGTGGGACGTGACCCGGGGGCGGTTCGCGGTGGAGGAGTCGGCCCACGACGTGCTCGTCGGCTCCGCCTCGGACCGGATCCGGCAGCGGACCGTGATCCGGGTGGACGGGGAGCGCATCCCCGCCCGCGACCTGTCCCGGGTGACCCGGGCCGCCGACTTCGACGACCACTCGGGGGCGGAGCTGGTCGACGAGACCAAGGCGAGCGGGGACGCGGTCGCGCTCTCCGCCGGGGAGTGGATCTCCTTCGCCGACGCCGGCCTCGGCCGGGGGGTGAGCGGGGTGAGGCTGGGCGTCGCCGCGAGCGGGGCCGCCTCGGTGGAGGTCCGCACGGGCTCGCCGACCGGCAGGCTGCTGGGCACGGTCCCGGTAGCCGCCACCGGCGGCGCCTACCGGTGGGCCGAGGTCTCCGCCCCGCTGGCGCGGGCCTCCGGTCGGCAGGACGTCTACCTGGTGGCCGGGGGCGATGTACGGATCAAGGACCTCGTCCTGGCCCGCTGACCCGTGCCCGTGCCCGTGCCCGTGCCCGTGCCCGTGCCCGTGCCCGTGCCCGTGCCCGTGC